>JAKLKT010000761.1 GCA_023150495.1 Planctomycetota bacterium | reverse complement strand
GACTACTACTTCATGAGCCGCGAGATGATCCGGAACAAGGACGGGACGCTGACGTGGTTCTACGAGACGAACCACGTCGGGTCGACGGCGCTCAAGAAGTCCCTCGACGATCTCAAGATCCCCGGGCTCGTGACGGCGGTGCGGCAGCGGGACACGTGGGAGCTGACGTTCACCCCCCGGGACAAGGGTGGCGAGTCGAACCTAGCGAACCTGCCGGCGCGCAAGCCGGTCACCGACGAGAACGTCCTCATGCTCACGTTCCCGGCGGCGTACAAGGACATCGTCGAGGAGTTCCTCGACCGTTTCGACGTGTCCGTGCCGCAGGTCTACATCAAGGCGAAGGTCGTCGAGGTCTCGCTCGACTCGAATCTCGAGTACGGAGTCTCCTGGTTCTTCGACCGCGGCGGCGGCGACCCGGGGACGTCGACGACGCCCCCGACCTTCGGCACGGCCAACGAGAACGCATTCTTCCGCGCGGGCCGGTCGCAGTTCCGGCCGACCTCGTTCACCGGGTCGCCCCTGAGTGCGGCGAACTCAGGCCTGTCCCTCCTCTTCAACGACCTGACCACCGACGAGGGCACGCTCATCGCCACGATCGAGGCGCTCCAGGAGCGCGGCAGCGCGAACATCCTCTCGGAGCCGAGCATCGTCGCCACGGAGGGGCAGCTCGCCACGCTCGTCACGGGGCAGCGTACCCCCATCCAGGACATCAACATCTCGGGCAGCAGCGAGACGATCGTGACGAGGTACGAGGACACCGGCATCCGGCTCGACTTCCACCCGCTGCACGTCGGCCGCGACCACGTCAACCTCCGCATCCGCGTCGAGGTGTCCTCGATCACCGGCTTCGTCGAGGCCCGGAGCTCCGACTTCGTCGTGCAGAACCCGGTGATCTCGCAGCGCAGCGCCGAGTCGGTCGTGACGATCCGCGACCAGGTGACGCTCGTGATCGGGGGCCTCTACTCGATCTCCGAGATCGACACGCAGTCGGGCATCCCGATCCTCGCCGACATCCCGGTCCTCAAGTACCTCTTCAGCAAGACCAAGAAGAGCAAGGTGAAGAGCGAGCTCGACTTCTTCATCACGCCGCACATCCTGAGCACGCGGCTCTCGAAGACGATCTTCGCCCCGCCGGGCGAGAGGGAGCGCCTCCGGAAGCTGAAGAGCCGCGAGGACGAGCAGAAGAGGGACGAGAGCTGATCAGGCGCGGCGGCGCACGTTGGCCGCGTGCGCACCCCGCTCCCTCTCGGCAACGTCGCACTCCACCTCCTCGCGAGCCCGGAGCGCGCGGAAGCCGCCTGCGCCTGCGATGTCCTTCCAGTGGACGAAGACCTCGCGGCCGTCGTCGAGCACGAGGAACCCCCAGCCGCGCGCGTTGTCGAACCACTTCACGCGTCCGCGCATGGAGGGGGCCCTTGGGAAGGGGGCACGTCAGGCGGGCGGCGGTCCGCCGTCGGAGGTCATCGGCGGCCCGCCGGCCTCGTGGCGCCGGCCGCGGCC
>JAKLKT010000760.1 GCA_023150495.1 Planctomycetota bacterium | reverse complement strand
CCCGCCGTTCGTCGTCGGCAGCTTCTGCTTGATGATGTCCGCGCCGATCGTCACCCCGAGGTGGTTCGCCTGCCCCGTGAGATCCGCCGCGTCCTCGTAGTTCTTGTCGCCCACCTTGAACCCCGGGTTCCTCATGTAGCACCAGAGCACGGTGAACATGCCGAGGTCGTGCGCCCGCTCGAACGCCTGCGCGACCTCCTGGAGCTGGCGCGTCGACTCCGCCGACCCCCAGTAGACGGTCGCGCCGACGCCGGAGCAGCCGAGGTCGAACGCCTGCTCGATCGAAGCGAACATGACCTGGTCGTACCGGTTCGGGTACGAGAGCAGCTCGTTGTGGTTGAACTTGAGCATCATCGGGATCCTGCTCGCGTACTTCCGCGCGACCGCGGCGAGCGTCCCGTACGTCGTCGCGACCGCGTTGCACCCGCCCTCGACCGCGAGCCGCAGGATGTTCTCGGGATCGAAGAAGATCGGGTTCGGCGCGAACGACGCGCCGGCCGAGTGCTCGATCCCCTGGTCGACGGGCAGGATCGACAGGTAGCCGGTCCCCGCGAGCCGGCCGTGGTTGTACATCGCCGCGAGGCTCCGGATCACCGACGGCTTCCGGTTCGTGAGCGAGAAGACCCGGTCGATGTAGTCGGGCCCGGGCAGGTGGAGCTGCTCCTTCGGGATCGTCTTGCACTTGTGCCCGAGGAGGGACTCGGCCTGGTCGCCGAGGAGTTCCTGGATCTTGCCGAGCATGGTCGGAAGCATAGCAAAAGCCCGCTCCCAGTCGAATCGGAGCGGCCGGCGCGGAGAAGGGAAGGGGCTCCGGGGAAGGGTCGGTGCGAACGGAACCGGCGCCGCCCGTTACCCTGTGCGGCGTGGCGAAGGTCCTCGTACTCAACGTGGTCGGGCTCACGCCCGCGCTCCTGAGGCACGCGCCCCGGCTCCAAGCTCTCGGCCCCCCGGCCCCCCTCACACCGCCTCTCCCGGCGGTCACGTGCACGAGCCAGGCCACGATGCTCACCGGCCTCGCGCCGAGGGACCACGGGATCGTCGGCAACGGCTGGTACTTCCGCGACCTGAACGAGGTCCTCTTCTGGCGGCAGTCGAACCGGCTCGTCCACGGCGCGAAGGTCTGGGAGGAGTTCCCCGGGAGGACGGCCAACCTCTTCTGGTGGTTCGCGATGGCGACGACCGCCGCCATCTCGGTGACGCCGCGGCCCGCGTACTTCGCCGACGGCCGGAAGCTGCCGGACGCGTACAGCGATCCGCCGGGGATCGCGCGCGACCTGCAGCGGCGGCACGGGGCGTTCCCGCTCTTCCGCTTCTGGGGGCCGCTCGCGGGGATCGAGTCGACGCGCTGGATCGCGTCGGCGGCGATCGACGTGATCCGCGAGCGCGATCCCGACCTCACGCTCGTCTACCTCCCGCATCTCGACTACGACCTGCAGCGCAGGGGGCCGGAGGGCGCGGAGGAGCAGGTGCGCGCGGTCGACGCCGAGGCCGCGCGCATCC
>JAKLKT010000759.1 GCA_023150495.1 Planctomycetota bacterium | reverse complement strand
GCCAGATCGCGAGCGCCTCCTGCATCGTGGCCACGACCTGCCCGCCCTCGCCGATCGCCGGCATCACGAGGGCGAGCGCCTGGAGCGTGCTCGCCACGCCGCGGCGGTCGCCGATCGCGCCGCGCGCCCCGAGCGCCTCGCGCCAGAGCGCGGCGGCCTCCGCGGGCCTCCCGTGGCGGTACTCGACGACGCCGAGCGTGTGCCTGCACGTCGCCTCCCACTTCCGGTCGCCCGCCTCGCGCGCGAGGCCGAGGCCCGCGCGCGCCTCCTCGGCCGCCCTGCCGTAGTCGCCGAAGTACCAGTACGTGCCCGCGCGCAGCGCGTGCACGCGCGCCCGCGCGGCGACGTCGCTTGTCTGCTCCGCGAGCGTCCGCGCGTCGTCGAGGACGCGCATCTGGTCCTTCCGGCTCGCGAGGAGGTCGTAGCACGACCAGAGCTTCATCGCGATCGCGAGGCGTTTCGGGGGGGCGGCGGGGGCCATGGCCTCGGCGACCTTCTCGAGGAACGGCGCCGCGTAGCTCGCGTGGAAGCTCCGGGCCATGTGGTCGAGCGCGGACTCGAGGAACGGCTCGGCCTCCGCCGCGCGCCCCGCGTGGAACAGGTGGCGCAGGAGCGCGTACGCCCGCTCCCCCTCCGGAGCCTCCCCCGATCCGAGGAGCGTGTCCGCGACGAGCGAGTGGTACTCGGCGCGGAGCGCCTCGGGCACGCCGTCGTAGATCGCCTCGAAGAGCTGGCGCCGCGCGAAGCGGAACGCGTTCCGGCCCGCGGGCTGCACGAGGCGGTGCTGCCGCCCGAGCGCCGTGAGCTGCTGGAGCAGCTCGATGAGCCTGCTGCCGAGCACCTCGGCGAGGAGCCCCGCGTCGAATTCCGCGCCGAGGATCGACGCGACCTCGAGCGTCTCCCGCTGCTCGTCGTCGAGCGCCCCGAGCTTCAGGGCAGCGAGGTCCCGGACCGTCGCCGGCAGCGCCGCCTCGTCCGGAGGGCCCGTGAGATCGAGGCCGTCGTCCTTCTCCGCGAGGATCCCCTTCTGCTCGAGGTGGGCGACCGTCTCGAGCACGACGAGCGGGTTCCCCTCGCTCCTCGCCCGGAGCGCGGGCGCGAGCGCGCGGACGGTCCGCTCGTGGCGCACGACGTGCCGCACCAGCTCCTCGGTGGCGGCGGCGGGGAGGTTCCCGACCGGCAGCACCGCGTCCGCCTTGGCGGCGAGGTCGAGGACGGGCGAGCCCTCCGGGAGCTCGTCGTCCGCGAACACGCCGAGGAGAAGCAGGGGGGCTCCGGGGGCGC
The DNA here is from genome assembly GCA_023150495.1 of Planctomycetota bacterium. GTDB lineage: Bacteria > Planctomycetota > PLA2 > PLA2 > PLA2 > PLA2. The sequence goes on along the minus strand of JAKLKT010000759.1, from coordinate 219 downwards.
GGCGCGCGACGTGCGCGAAGAGCTCGACCGTCTCCGCCCCCGCGAGATGCAGGTCCTCGAGCAGAAGCACGACCGGGCGCTCCGCCGCCAGCGCGCGGAGGACCTTCGCGGCGGCGGAGAAGAGCGCGTCCTTCGAGAGGGCGCTGTCGGGGCCCGGCTGGAGGCCGCCCCTGAGGAACTCCGCGAAGGGCTCCACGACGCCGGGCGTTCCGGCGAGGA
>JAKLKT010000040.1 GCA_023150495.1 Planctomycetota bacterium | reverse complement strand
GGGTCACCGCGATCGCCGTGGCTCGTGCTCTTCGTCGCGCTGCCGCTCGCGCTCGCCTGTCGGCGCGAAGCGCGCGCCGTCGTGATCGCGCTGCTCACCGCGGTCGCGCTCGACGCGTGTGGCGCCGATGCGCCGGGCCCATCGGATGCGTCGCCCGCCGACGCCTCCGCCGACGCGAGCACCGACGCGGATGTCGGCACCGACGGCGGCGTGGCGACGTCGCTCCGGCTGACCGACCTCGCGCCCGGCACCGAGTATCACTGGACCGTCGTCGCCGTCGACGGCGCGGGCCGCCGCACCGCGAGCGACGTCTGGACCTTCACGACGCTCCCGTGAGCGCCGAGCGGATCCGCGGCGTCCCTCGCGCGGACGGTCGCTGTCGCTCGACTTCGGTCGTTGATACGTTGTCGAGCCGTGTGCACATCCTCGTTCGCCAGCCACGCCCCCCGCTCGTCGCTCGCGAAGCGTCGGCTCGGCTCGCTGTCGGCCGGGCTCGCGCTCTGGGCGGCGGCGTGTACGCGCGCACCGACGCCGATCGCCGACAGCACCGAGCCACTCCCCGACGACACCGTGCCGTGCGCGCGCCTCGACGCGTGGCCCCACGCGCTCCGCTCAGAGGCTCGCCCCATCACCGTGCGCTTCCGCCGCGCCGACGAGCGTGACGCTGCGACCGAAGCGCTCGGACAGCTCGAGCGCTCGTGGACGCTGCTCGTCGACGAGCTCGGCTTGACCGCGCCGCTGTTGGACGGCGGGCGATGTGGAGACGACGATCGCTTCGACGCTTTCGTCTGGCGCGGTCGCGAGCAGACCTGGGTGGACGTGCTCGACGCGAACGCGGCGACCGAATGGGACGACTACTTCAGCTATCTGGTGCTCGATCCGTGGGGGCCCTACGGAGGTGAGCTCGCCGCCGTCACCGCGGGGCACGAGCTCGTGCACGCGAGCCAGGCGGCCGACGACTGGTGGGACGTCCCGGCGGTGTTCGAGATGACGGCCGCGTTCCTCGAGGCCGAGCTCGACCCCACGCGGGACGACTGGGTCGACTACTTCGAGGACTTCCAGGCCCACCCCGAGTGGGCGCTCGACTACGACGATCGCTACGAGACGTGGCACATGTACGGTTCGTCGATGTTCCTCTTCTTCCTGCGCGATCGCTACTTCGCCGGCGATCCTCGGTTCGTCGGCGAGATGTGGCGGCGCATGCGCAACCCCCCGGGCGCCGACGTCGATCGGACCGCGAACGAGCCCGACTTCGTCGACGCGCTCGACGCGCTCCTCGTCGAGCGGGCCGGGGTCACGACGCTCGAGACGTTGCCCGAGCTCGTCCGCTGGCGGTGGTACACCGGCGATCGCGCCGACGCGGCGCACTGGCGGCAAGAGAGCAGCTTCGCGAAGGCCGCTCGGCCTGCGTCGACGAGCGCCGCGCTCGACGGTCGTCCGGTGCTCGTCCGCGCGCCCATGATGTTGGGCACCGCCTACGTCGACGTCGTCGCGGCCGGGGGCCAGGCGGACTTCGGCTTGACGGTCGGCGCGCAGGGCTCCGAGCGGTTGATCGTGCAAGCGCTCCCGGGCCTCGACGGCAGCGACGGTGAGCTGCTCGACGCGACCCGCGCGGACGGGCGCGTTCGGCTGACCCCCGAGGGCACGCGAACGATCGCCGTCACCGTCGTGCCCGCGGAGCCGGCCCTCTACGACCCCGACACCCGCTCGGACGCGCCGGTGGAGCTCACGCTGATCCTGTCGCCATGAACCAGTGCGGGGACTGCGCGCCGGAATTTCGTACCGCTAGCGAGCTAGACTACTCACGGCGGCGCCGGCTGCGCGGCCGAGCGATCGACGAGGGCGAAGGCCGACGCCCGCGCGGCCCGAACGGTGTAGGAGGTCACGAGGACTCTCGTGCTGCCCGAGACCACGTAGTCGTTCCCGAGGCCCCCCAGAACCACGACGTTGGCGCCCATTGCAGTGGCCGCCCGCTTGATCTCCTGGATGTGGATCGGAAGGTTGTCGGCCTCGTCCTTCGAGTAGGCGATCCAACAAGGCCAGCTCAACGGGACCACCGCCCACCAGAGTCCGATCGTCAACGTCCGGAGCGGTGTCTGCACCTTGCAGTACAGGTCGCGTGATTTGCTGTGCTGCTCGTGCATGTCCACGTACCAGAGCATGCTGACGACCATTTGAATCTCGCGATCTCTCGCGTGCTCACTCTTGATGATCCCGAGGAGGGTATACCGGTCCTCATAGCCCGGGAGAATCTCCAACTTCCCGTTCGTCAGCCTGAGGCCCTCCGGCGTGTCGTGGAGATAAAGCGCCACGGGATAGTCTCGATCCCAAGGGAGGGCGGCGGCCTGCTCTTGGACCGCCCTGTCCTTCGCAGGATCGTACGCGCCCGCGTGGTGTACCGTGACGGCGAAGCGACCGGTCGCGATGCAGCCGCTCCCGACGGACCAGACGACGCAGGTGAGAAGCGACAGGGTCAGGCGCTCGTCTCGCCTCATCGCTGATCAGTTACCCCCGCTCGAGCTCCCCGCGCAATGGTCCATGTCCGAGGGCGCCACGCCCGTCGAGGTCGTCGTGGGATCGGGTCACCTTGGTCCCGGACGTGTCCTGTCGAGGACCATCTCCTCGGGTGGCCAGAACAGGGGGGCGAGGCCGAGCCCGTCGAGTGCGAGGCCAGGAACCAACGTCGCCAGGCCCGGTCCCGTTTCACCGATCCCGATCAGGCTCGCGCCGGTGGCGGTGAGCAGTAGCCCCGGCAGTAACCACCACAGCCCCCTCAGCTCCAGGTAGCGCCGCTCCACGACTTGCTCGACGTTGGTCCATTCCGTCGAGAGTAAGACCATCGAGACCTCGCTGACGAGGACCTCGCGCCGGCCCTTGGGGAGCCATTTCTCCTCCATGGAGAACCGGGACACGACGTACGGGAAGCCGAGCTCGACGGAGGCGCCGCCGGTCGAAGCGTCGACGCGCCCGTCGGCCCAGGCCGTTCGGCCTCCGCCATCTGCCAGGGTCATCGTCCTGTCCGGACACCGGTCGCACTCGATCCGGAGGCCCGCATGGTCCCGGACGACCCTCGCCTCCGGGGCGAGGATGGGCAGATCCCGCGGCAGGTCGGCCGCGGCCGTCGCGGTCCCGGCCGGGAGGACTTCCCGGGTCGCCACCAGCCCGCGTTGGAGGACGGAGAGCTGAGCCACGTCCCGGACGATCAGTCGCGTACGGTAGGCAACACAGCCCTGGGTCACGACACCGGCCGCGATGACGGCAACCAGCCTAGCCCATGACGGTCGAGCCCTCGCGAACGCGGACCTCATCGTCGCTCCCTCGCCTCCGACGTGGTCACGACGAGCGGCGTGCCATCCGGCTCGAGGAGGGGCACGACCGAGCAGCCCGTAGGACCGAAGCTGACGTCCGCGACCTTCCAGAGCTCGTTCTCGTCCAGGTTGGGTCCGGCGGCGGTGAGCGCCACCGGGCCCAGGCTCCGCTCGAGTCGGCCGTTACAATGGATGTTGACGATCGCCTGGGCCGGCGCCCCGCGAGCGTCGTTCGCCCAGAAGTGCACCCCGACGCGGAAGGGGAGCTCGGTCACGCCAGGCGACCCGATGTTGATGTTCTCGGGCCCACGTCCCTCCCGATCGTCGAGGGCGAGGAGGGGATCGTCCCCTGGCCCGGGCGCCCCCCACGGCAGACTCGTCGTGCAGTTCAACCAGTGACAATCGGTCCTGCCGTCGAACCACACGGCGCTCGACACGGGCTCGAGGAGGTGGAGATCGAGGTCCGTCTGGTCGAGCTCCACGGCGACCGTCGAGTTCCAGATCAGCTCGACGCGCAGACGGTCCACCGCCGTCGCCACGAGCTGCGTCTCGCAGGCGCTGACCTGGTCCTCCGCGTCCCTCGCTGTGAATCGGAGCCGATAAGTCCCGGCGAGCAGGGGGGTGAACGTCGCCACCTCCACGCCCGCGGGCGACGGGAGGGCCGTGCTCCCGACGGGCGCGGAGACGACCTGCCAGCCGCGAGCCGTGGCCGCACCGCCGGAGACCGTGGCCCGAAGCGACGCCGACGAGAGCGCGGGGATCGAGAGGTCGCCGGAGCAAGTGACCTGGAGCGGATCGACGCAACGGTCCTCGTCTACCGAGCCGTCGTCGTCGCCGTCGACGCCGTCGGGGCAGTCGAGAGGCCCTTCGGGGCTGGTGCTGGTTCGGGTGAAGGACACGGTGCAAGACTCGTCGGCCAACAGAGGGAAGCTCGCGCGACGTGCGGTCCCGGAGCCACTCCGGGCGCAAACCCCCGTCCAGCCGTCGAACGCCCATCCGGGGTTGGCCTCCGCGACGACGACCACGGAGTCTCCCGCCGGGACCTCATGGCGACATTCCGGCGGGCAGTGGCTGTAGCGCCCCCCCCCGGTGGTGGTGGAGCTGACCGTCACCATCCCACCGCCCTCGACGACGACCTCGAGGGACACCCACCGCGGCTCACCGGTGACGAACCCCGTGCAGGACCGGCCCGCGTCGACCGGCAGCCCCTCCGCGCGCGGATCGACGACCTCGGCCGATCCGAGGGGCACCGCGACCGGCCATGCCCACGCTCGTCCCGCAGAGGCAGTCCTGGACGGGGTGCTGTAGACACTGACGGGCGCGGCGGCGACGTCACAGCCTTCGCCGACCGCGCCCTCCGCGTCCAGCTTGAGCAGCCATACATCCTGCTCCGACGGACGATAGCCCGTCGTGGTCCCCAGGATCACGAGCCCTCCGGCGGTCTCCGTCACGTCGACCAGGCGCTCATCGCCACCCGTGCCGTACATCCGGGCCGGCTCGGCGCCGCCGGACCAGATACCGAGGTCGCCGCACTGCTCCCCGCAGCTCCCCGCGCCGCGCCGCTCTTGAACCAGCACGACCCGCGTCCCCTCGTCCGTCCGGACCAGCCTCGCTGAGCCCCGCGGGCTTGGCGAGTCGCCGCTGGCGGGCGCGGCGACGGGATCCGTGCTCAGGAAGATGGCCGAGGGCTCACCGCCCGCCGGCAGGGTTCCCAGCGACCATCCGCCGGCCGCGGGCTGGAGGAACTGAAGCGCGCTGCCCGCGCCTCCAGCGATGTCCGCCACCGGCGCGACCATCGTGGCACCCACGTTCGAGAATGCAGCGTCGAGCTCGAACGAGACCTCGCCGGTCGTCATCCACACGTCGCCGGACTCGCTGCGCTTCATCGCCCGGATGGCGCCGGCATGCGGCAGGGTTCGGCTCCAGCCGACCTCACCGCTCGCCTCCATGCGCACCAGCCACGCCGAGCTCCCAGCGTAGCCTCCGAGGACCCACCCCTCTCCGTCGCGGAGGGCCGCCGTGAAGCCCGAGGGCTGCCCTTCTGCGGCGCGGACGGTACGCTCGAAGACCACCGAATCCCCGTCGTGCGCCACGACGAGACCCACCTCCGTGCCGCCGACCGCCCGGACACCGGCGGCCAGCAGGCCCCGCGTGAAAGCCGGCGCCACGGCGCGGCCCGCGGAGTGCCCGTTGCCCTCGACCGCGGTCTTCCGCCAGAGGAGCTCTCCCCCAGACACCCGAGCCACACACGGCTCGGAGGAATCGAAGACCAGGTAGCTGCCGGGCTCCGAGTACGGGAAGACGGCCCCATCCGCGCAGCCGAGCAGCGCCGTTCTCTCGACCACCTCCGTCTCCGGGCTCAGGCGGACGTGGTAGCGCCCGTAGTACACCGTCCCCGAGTCCTCAGCGGGGGCCACGCCGTGGGCTCGAACCTCCAGGTTGACGACCGCCAGTCGGTCCAGGAAGAAGGACGAGTCGAGGTTGGCGCTCCCGTGGCCATAGACCTGGGCCTCGAGACCCGGACCCGGCCCGAAGAAGAGCGGCCCCCGGCCGAACGATGTGAGCGCGAAGGGCCAGGCGTCGAGGCCTCCGGCGCTGGGTCGGCCCGTCCCCCCCGGCACCCCCCAGGGCGTGTCGACCTGGGCGACGACGGAGAGGTCGTCGTCGAGGCTGATCGCTCGCAACACGGGCCCGTGGGAGCTCCCGGGACCGTCGGTGTTCCACACCGACCCAGCCGCCAGCAGCCGGCCCCCCACGGGCCGGAGGGCAGTGATCGTGCAATCGGTACCCTCCTCGAACGTCGAGTACGTCCCACCGCCCGCCGTCGGTGTCCCGAAGACCAGGCAGCGGTCGTTGATGCGGCCCCCGAAGTAGTAGCGGTCGGCGAATGCGGTCACGGCGAAGAGCGAGATGTCGGCGGCGGAGTCCCGGTGCAGCGTCCGACCCGCGTAGCGGACCTCGCCGCTCGCCTCGAGCACGGCCGCGAAGCTCGCCGGCGAGCCGGAGCGCTGGCAACGGCCCAACACCACGAGGGCCCGGTCCTCGAGCTCCGTGACGGCGTGGATTCTGCTGGTGCGCTCCTCGCAGCCATCGATCTGCCGGACCTCGGTCGTCCACTCCACCTCGGATCCCCGCCCGAGGCGCACGACATGAAGCATCCCGCCGGAGAGCCCCGCCAGCGCAGCGCCTCCGTCCCGCGTTGGCCCCGCCCCCGCAGGCACGATCCCTGTCGCCGCCCCGCCGATCGCCAAGGCGCGCTCTCCTCCGAGCGGGACCAGCTCTCCGTCGGCGCCGACCTTCATCAGCAGGAGGGCCTCTCGACCTTCCCGGTGGATCTGGCCGGTCAGGCCGTACCCGCCATCCGAGAGGGCGGTGATCGCTGCGGGCTGCAGCACGGCACCGGGCACGCCGTAGTTGCGTATCCACGTGCGGGATTCGACCGACACGCCGGGAGGCGGGCTGGATTCGCATGCCGTCGTGATCAGGTGGAGCGAGGCGAGGGTCGGGATCGCTCGGCTGCGCAACATGACAGCCTAGAAGTAGCCGGTGACTGAGGTGAGGGCCATCTTGCTCGCCGTCACCGCCATCCTCGGCTCGCGAGCCGCTCGGACTTGATGGTAGGAGACCAAGTGTGGCGGGGCTGAGCGTGCGCTTCGTGGGAGATTCGATCGCGGTGCTCACCCGGGCTTTCGCCGGGGTCATCCTGCCGGTCGATGCATCATCGGAGTGGATCGCGGGTCAGGAGGCGCACGTCCCGGAGCTCGAGGCCACGATCTGGCTCGGCTCGCCGTGCACCTCGGCGCTCGTCGAGCGGGTCATGCGCGACGGGCGCGCCGAGTCGCTCGCCGCCTTCGCCACCACGCTTCCGGTCGCATGCGACGCGCCCGGAGGCTTCAAGGCGTGCTCGGGCGCGTTCGTCCGCTTCGGCAGGACGCCGATCGCCGAGCTGACCGTCGACCTCGCCTCGGTCACCCTCACCCTGCCGCTGTGTGGCGCGCCGCTGGTCTTGCCCCCGAGCCGCGACCACGGCGGGCCGCGCGACCAGGTGTGGGCGGCCGCCGTCGAGGACGCGCGCGAGCGCTTTCTCCGGGTCGTCACGCAAGCTGGCCTCCTCGGCGCGACTTGCACGGTGACGGGGGATGGGATCGACGAGGACTCCATCGAAGAGATCCGCGCGCTCGCCGCGGCGGCCTGGCCCCGGGAGGGCTAGCGGGGGCTAGCGGGCTCAGCGAGCGCTCGGGTCCCGGCGGCTATCAATCGCAGTCGATCAAGACCCCGCCGCCCTGCGCCCGGGCCCACTCGATGGAGGCGAGGCCAACCTCGGCCAGCGATCGCCAACTGGAGGCGCGGCGTTCGAGGCGCTCCGCGGTCTCGGCGGCCGAGGGCTCGGGGCGCCCGAGGAGACGAGAGATGAAGCGAGGCCCGTCGTCGGCGGGCTCGGCGGCCCGGGCCAAGTCCTCGGCGGCTCCGCGGACCGTCGCGAGCTCGGCTGCGAGCACGTCGAGCTCCGCACCCTCGAGGTAGATCTGCGAGGCCAACGAGGGGAGGAGCTCGAGCCCGAGCCTCCGGAGCGCAGGGTCGGCGAAGAAGGTCGAGTCTCCGAAGCTCGCGAACTCCGAGCCTGGGAGGGGGGCCACCCGGTCGCCGACACGGTGCGCGGGTTGGATGTCGAACCGCAGCCGAGGCATGGCTCAGGATGTCACGAGCCGTGAGCGCGGTCGATGGGCTCGGGGGGCTGGACGAGGAGTTTCGGCCCGGTACTATCGACCCGATGTTCGACCGGAGGTTCGCCACATCCGTTGCGTTGACCGTGCTCGCCTTCCTCGGGCCCGCTTGCGCCCCCCAGCACCAGCCCATCGAGGTCTCGGCGGCGGGGCAACCGCACCCGCCTGCTTGGATGGCTCAGGGAGACGGCTTCTACGAGGGGGTCTTCCAGGGCGTGGCGATGGCGCCCAGCGACGAGGTGGACGGGGTCGAGCAGGCGAAGGCTCGAGCGCGGCACGCCCTGACCTCCGTGCTTGGTGAGTTCGCCCGCGCGTGGGGTCCCCGGGAAGAGGCGAGGCCGCCCGAGGTTGCCCGTCTCGTGGCGGCGCTTCTCGCGGCAGCGGAGACCGAGGTGTGGGTGGCTCCGGACGGCCGCGTCCATGCGCGGGCGGCATCCCCCCTCGCGTCCCACGCCGCGCTCCTCGACGCCCTCGACTGGCCGACCGTCCAGGCTAGGCAGAGCGTCCGCCGGGGAACGACCTCGTCCCTCGACCTCGAGCCTCCAGCCGTGCCATGGCTGGAGGCCCCGCCGGTGGAGTGGGAGGGCCGGCCGGTCCTGGCGGCCATCGGCTGGGCCATGAAGATCCGGAACGAGTCGCTTCGGGTGTCGGACGCACGAAACAAGGCTCTGGGCAACCTCGCGGCCCACCTGGAGCTGTGGGCGGCGCAGTTGGTGGTGGAGGATCCTCGGTTCGCGGGAGCGCTCGGGCTCGCGGCCATCCGCCGCATCCGGATCGTGGGGGAACACGACGGTCCGAAAGGGGCCGCGGCGTTGGCCATCGTGGGCGACGCCGAGCTCGAGGCCGCGATCGACGAGGTGATTCGGCCGGCGGCCTGGCGCCCGAACCTGAAGCGCGCCTCGCGAGCGTGGCTCGCATCGGCGCTCCACATCGGCCCGCCCCCCCAGCCTGGGACCTACTACCGCGCCGCCTTCGCCGAGGCCGTGGAGCAGGGTACCTTCGACCCCGACGCCTACGTGACGCATCGAGAGCCCAGCGTGAGCTTCGAGCCTCCGGCGGTCCGCGTGGACACCGGCCAGGAGATGGTCTTGAGTTGGGTGCGGTGGACGCGGAGCGGCACGGTGGCCGTCGCCGAGCGCCGCGGTGAGGACACGGACTGGGCACCTTGCGTGCTGCGGGCCCGCGATGCTCGACGCCTCGACACGGACCTCCTGGGCGGCGGGGTGGAGACCTTGGTGTTGCTGCCGCTGGGCTTCGAGGCTCTCGCCGAGCGCGAGCGTGCCAAGCGGACCGAGCTTCGGCGACGCTCCGTCCAGGGCCTCTACGTGGCGACCGATGGGCGCCAGGTCCGGCTCGAGGCCGAAACCCCCTTCGAGATCCACCGGTGCCTGCCGAGTTGCCAGCGGGAGAGGGCCACGTGGTGTGTGTCGCTCGGGGCCTCGACCTGGTTGCTCGACGAGCAGGACCGGCAGTTGACGGAGGTCCGCAGGGCGGGCCGCCTGTGCCCGGGTGGGCGTGCGTTCGAGCCGAAGGTCGGCGCGCGGACCTTCCAGCGCAGCGTACCGCCGCCCGACTGAATGCTCCCCGGGACCGAGCCCCGCTCAGCGCTGATCGCGAAGACACGCCTCGGCCTCGCGCCCGTGTAGCACCCCGAGCTGAGCTCCGTCGGGGTGGAGGATCGACCTCGTCCTGCGAAGGACCGTGCGTTCAGCCGCGCGGAGCTCGCGCGGCGACAGCCGGCGAATCCTCGAGCGAGGCGCGCCGGGTCATGCCAGGCGCGGGCGCGTTCAGTCCGTCGGCGAGCGCGGTGTCGAGATCGCCGGTCGCGGCTGTTCGAGCGCGCGGGGTTCGAGAACGATCCGTGTCGTCGTGACGCCGCGCGACCGCGAGCGCTTCGTCAGCGCTGCGTCGTCAGCGTCAGCGGGAAGTCCTGCCCGCGCGTGAACGAGTGTGGGTACTGCGCGCCGGACTTGTGTTTCTCGGTGAGCGCGGGGAGGCGCTCGTTGAGGTACGCCTCGAGCTCTTTGACGGTCACGCGGCCGTCGCGCGGGCTGCCGTCGGCGGCTCCGCCGAGCGCCTCGACGACGGCGTCCGTGAAGAGGCCGTGGCCGAGGGACTTCGCCTCGGCCGCATATTGTTCGCTGCCCGTGGCCGCGAGCAGCGCGACGCCAGCGCTGCGCGCGAGCTGCAGGATCGCCTTCTCCTCGGCGGCGCCGCGCATCGCGAAGCTGTCGACGGCGCCGCCCGACTGGCACGCGTCGAGGACGATCAGCTGCTTCTGCGCGGGGATCTTCGTCGTCGCGGCGCGCAGCTCGGCGGCGGAGAGGCCGCGCGCGCGGAGGTGTGTGTTGTCGCCGTAGAGCTTGATCACGTCGTGCGGCGCGAGGAAGAACTCGCTCGGCGCGCCGGTCTCGGGCTCGGACATCGCGCCGTGGCCCGCGTAGTAGAACAGGAAGACGTCCTCGGGCCGCGCGGTGGCGGCGATCCCGTCGAGCACCGAGAGCAGCTGCTCGCGCGTCGCGCGTGCGTCGTGGATCGTCACGACCTCGACCTTCGTGACGAGCTTCTTGACGCTCTTCTCGACGACGCGGACGAACGCCTCGGCGTCGGGCCGCGCGTAGGAGAGCGTGTACCGCGCGTTCTTGTATTTGTTGATGCCGACGGCGACGAGGAAGAGGCGGCTCGTCGGGGACGCGCCCTTGCGCGTCACGGTGACGGTCGCGGCGGGGCCGTCGACGCCGGCGCTGCTCCGCGCGACGACGCGGATGACGTTGTCGCCCGGGGACAGCGTGAGCTCGACGGTGCGCTCGTCGGCGGCCCGCTTGACCTTGATGCCCCGCGTCTTCTCGTCGACGAGCTTGTCGTTGAGGTAGACCTGCGACTCGGCGACACCGCCGCCCTCGTCGACGACGCCGTAGCGCAGCACGACGGACTCGCTCGTCGTCTCGGTGCCGTGTTGCGGCTCCGCGATCCGGACGCGCGGCGGCGGCGCGATGCCGAGCCGGATGTCTTTCGTCGGTGGCAGCGCGCCCTCTTCACCGGTGACGAGCGCGCGCAGCAGACCCGGCGTGTAGTAGCTGTCGAAGAGCGCGCTGAGCGGGACGACGCGGCGGTCCTGCACGTAGTGCAGCCGCGTCTGGCCACCTTGGGTGCCGCAGAAGCGCCCGTCGTCGCCGACGGCGAGCCAGTCGTTGCCCACGACGAAGATGCGCGCGCTCGGGCCGCCGATCCATCCCGCCCGGCAGCAGGCCGGCGCTGGCGCGCTCGCGGGTGAGACGTGGCCGCAGATCCGGGCTGTGAACGACGAGACTCGCGCGGAGAGGCCCAGGTCGTCGAGGTGGCCGAGCATCTCCTCGACCGAGTGCTGCCGGACGAGCCCGTGCGTCAGTACGTCTTGTCTCTGCCGTTGGCGCTTCGTCCGCGGGACTGCGCGCGGGAGCGGCTCGAGGACGGCGCGGACGATGACGGTGACACTATGGAGGCCGACGGCCCCGCATCCCGGTCGACGCCTGGCCTCGCGGGCGCCCGTGCGCCTTTGCACGAGGCGAAGCCGCCTGAGCTCGTCTTCGTCTCCCTGCCTTCGCCCACGGACGAGGAGCTGATCGAGGTGTCGAGGCGCGTGTGCGAACGGTTCCTCGCGTGGCTCGAGGCCCGCGGTAGAGCCAACGCCGAGGGGCTCTGTCCACCCCTCGAGTCGCCGCCGCTGAAGCCTGTCTTCGACGCCCCTACGCGCGTGTCCTCGCGCTGCGTCTTCGCCTTCGCGGGCGCTTTCACCTTCTTCGGCGCGCGCGCCTTCTTCGCCGGGACGAGGAGGTGCGCGCGCTGGGCCCACGACGCCATCAGCACTTGGTCGTCGTAGAAGGCGTCGCGCGCGAGGATCCACTCCTTCATCGTCATCTTGCCCGCGTAGGTCCACGGGTGGCCGCCGAGGGCCTCGAGCGCGCCGCGGGCCTTGGCGTCGGCGAGCTTGAAGACGATCCGATCGTCGTCGACGACCGCCGCGGTCATGCCCCCGTTCGCCGCGAACAGGCCGTGCCCCCTCGAACATCGACCGCGTCGAGTGCGGGAGGTTCGTGCACGCATCTTCGATGATCCCGAGGCTCACCGACATGGACGCGAGCTTCGTCGAAGTCCCCCGCACCCGGTCCAGCCCCCGACCCACCGAGACGCCCGGCGCCGCTGCCCGCGGGGCCTCTTGCGACGAAGAGGCTTCGGTGCCCAACTCATCGCGCCATGTCGAGCCCCCCGACGAGCCC
>JAKLKT010000758.1 GCA_023150495.1 Planctomycetota bacterium | reverse complement strand
CAGGTGCGCGCGGTCGACGCCGAGGCCGCGCGCATCCTCGACGCCGCGCCGCGGCACAAGGTCCTCGTCGTCTCGGAGTACGGGATCACGCGCGTCTCCGGCGCGCTCCACCCGAACCGCGCGCTGCGCCAGGCCGGGCTCCTCGAGGTGATCGACAACCCCGTCGGCGAGCTGCTCGACCCGGCGCGGTCGCGCGCGTTCGCGGTCTGCGACCACCAGGTCGCGCACGTGTACACGAGCGACGTCGCGGCGGCGCGGCGCGCGCTCGAAGGGATGGGCGAGATCGTGGACAAGCGCGCGGCGGGCCTCGACCACCCGCGCGCGGGCGACCTCGTGCTCGTGGCGCCCAAGGACCGCTGGTTCGCGTACCCGTACTGGACCGACGACGCGCGCGCGCCGGACTTCGCGCGGACGGTGGACATCCACCGGAAGCCGGGCTACGACCCGTGCGAGCTCTTCAACGCGATGTCCGCGCCGGCGGTCGCGGGGACGATCCTCCTGAAGAAGCTCGGCTTCCGCGCGCTGCTCCGGACGACGCCGCTCGACGCGTCGATCGTCAAGGGCTCGCACGGCCGGCTCCCCGACGGCCCTGCGGACGGGCCGCTGCTCCTCGGCGACGGCGACCGCCCCCGGGCGATGGCGGAAGTGAAGGCCGCGATCCTCGCGAGACTCGCCGGGTAGGGAAGGGAGGGGGCTCCGGGGGCCGCGCGCCGCCGCCCCCGGGCCCCCTACGCTTCGAGGTTCAGGAGCGCCTCGCGGAGGCGCGGGAAGCGGAACGCGTAACCGCTCGCCTCGGTACGGAGCGGCTTCACGCGCGTGCTCGCCGTGACCACCGTCGCGAACTCGCCGAGCATCAGGCGGAGCGCGACCGGCGGGACCATCGCGAAGCACGGGCGGCGCAGCACGCCCGCGAGCGTCCTCGAGAACTCCGCGTTCGACACCGGATTCGGCGCGGTCACGTTGAAGACGCCCGAGAGGTCCTTGTCGAGCAGGTGCAGCAGGATGCCGACGACGTCGTCGAGGTGGTTGGAGCTCATCCAGCCGTAGCCCTGGCCGATCGTGCCGCCGAAGAAGAGCCGGAAGGGCTTCGCGAGCCTCGGGTAGGCGCCGCCGCCCTTGCCGAGCACGATGCCGATGCGCGCGACCGCCGTGCGGATGCCGCCCGCGCGCGCCTTCCACGCCTCCGCCTCCCACGCCGCGCAGACCTCCGCGAGGAAGTCGCCGGCAGGCGGCGACTCCTCGTAGAGGACCTGCTGCTTCCGGTCCCCGTAGTAGCCGATCGCCGACGCGCTCACGAGGGACTTCGGCTTCGGGTCCGCGGCGAGCATGCCCGCGACGAGGTTCCTCGTGCCCGCGACGCGGCTCTCGCGGATGCGCGCCTTCTTCGCCTTCGTCCAGCGGCCCTTCTCGACGGGCTCGCCCGCGAGGTTCACGACCGCGTCCACACCCGCGAGCGCGGCCGCCGGCGGCGGGCCGTCGAGCGGGTCCCATGCGACACATGTGTTG
>JAKLKT010000039.1 GCA_023150495.1 Planctomycetota bacterium | reverse complement strand
TACTACGACGACTCCGGCTCCGTGGTCCGCTTCACCGAGCCGGTGAAGCGCTGATCGGCCCCCGGAGCCCCCCCTCATCCCTGCGCGTAGCTGCTGCTCGCGGAGGCGCCGCTAGCCCACGCGCGCCCGTCGGGGCCCAGGAGCTCGACCGCGTCGATCTCCTCCCAGCCGGTGCGCTTCGACGTGTCGAGGATGATCCGCACCGCGCGCACGCGGTACGACGTGGCGGCGAACGCGACCTCGAACACGCCGGGCGTCACCGTCGGGTCCGTGCCCTTCCACACGGTCCGGCGCGTGCCGCTCTCGTCCACGGTCTCGATCCCGACGACGCCGCCGGCGACGTACACCTCGAAGATCCGCACGGCGGACGCGCGTCGCGGCGGGTCGTACGTGAGCTCGACCCACTCCGGGCCCTTGTCCTGCTCGCGCGCCGCCCACGCGTTCGGGTTGTCCTGCGTCGCCGGCGTCGCGTCCGGCGGCCCCGTCATCTTGAGCGCGTGCCAGTTCGGGACCTTCGTCTGCTGGTCGAGCGCCTGGCGGAGCGCCGCCTCGACGCCCGCGTCGGTCTCGCGGCCGAGCCACTCCTCCGCGAGCCGGCGGAAGGGGTCGCCGCGGAACGTGCCGAGCTTCTTCGCGGCCGCGAGTCGGACGGGCACGTCCATCCGCGACGCGTCCCGGAGCGCCTGGACCGCGTTCGCGTCGTCGCCGCCGCGGAGCATGCCGACGAGAGGGCCCCGCAGGGAGTCCGGGGCGCGCGCGAGGAGCCGCGCGACGGCGGCGTTCGGCCCGTCCACCGAGAGATCGGCGGCGGCGAACGCGGCCGCGAGCGCCGCGGGCTGCGGCAGGTCGAACGCGATCGCCTCGAGCGTCGCCCCCGTGCGCGCGTCGCCGATCGCGCGAAGCGTCTTCACGGCCGCCTGCGCGAGCTGCGGCTCCGTGCGGAGGAGATCGACGAGCGCCGAGATCACGCGGCCGTCGCCCTTGAACTCCGCGCGCGCGAGCATCCCGATCAGGCTCGCGCGGAGCGCGACGGGCGCGGCCGGGTCGCCGATCGAGCGCAGGATCGCGTCGCGGAGCGCCGGCGCATAGGCGTCGACGACGAGGCGGAAGTACTCGGACCCCCCGGCCCCCGCCGCGAACGACCGCACGTATTCGTCGAGGTAGGACTCGACGCCCTTGCCCTCGGGGCCGACGGGCGGCGCCGTGGCGAGGATCGCTCCGCGGAGCGCTGCGATCTCGGACCTCACGCGATCGAGTTCGCCGCGCAGCGTCTCGACCTCCGCCTCGAGCCGCTCGATGCGGGCGCGCGCGATCGAGTCCTCGCCGCTCGTGGCACGGGGCGGCGCGGGCGGGGGCTCCGACGAGAGGAGAAGCCACACGACGAACGCGGGCGCGACGGCGAGGAGGGCGAAGGCCAGCGGGCGCATGACTCGGGGGGGCTCCGGGGGCCGATCCTACGCGAGATCCCGGGTAGCATGCCACGGGGCCCCGGAGCCCCACCACTTCCATGCGCAGCGACTACGCGAAGGACCCGACGCTTCTCCCCCGCGTCTTCGAGCTCTACGAGCACGCGTGGCCGGGCATGACCGCCCGCGCCGAGGGGGTGCGCGGCTGGGGAATGCGCTGGGAAGTCTCGACGCCGTTCGTTG
Organism: Planctomycetota bacterium; assembly: GCA_023150495.1. Classification (GTDB taxonomy): domain Bacteria; phylum Planctomycetota; class PLA2; order PLA2; family PLA2; genus PLA2. Next base: position 10,681 of record JAKLKT010000039.1, on the reverse strand, counting down.
CCTGCGAAGGCACCCGCGTCGTGAGCCACGTCGGCGTGCTCGAGATCAACCTCGTGGTCGCGGGGCGGCCGATGCTCGTCGGCGGGATCCACGCGGTCGTCACGCACCCGGACCATCGCATGCGCGGGCTTTCCCGCGCGCTCATGGAGGAGGCGCTCGCGTGGTGCGACGCGCGGTACGGGACGCTGCTCCTCACGGGCGAGCCCGCGCTCTACGACAGGTACGGCTTCCGCTCCGTGCCGGAGCACCGCTTCGCGGGGAACCGGAGGGGGTCCGGGGGCGGCGGGCTCCGGCTGCTCGACCGGAAGAGCGCCGCGGACGGCGAGCTGCTTGTGCGGCTGCTCGACGCGCGGGCGCCGGTGTCGCGGCGGCTCGGCATCGTGCGCGACCGCGCGATCTTCCTCTTCGACACGGCGCTCTGGCCGCTGCACTACGCGGAGGATCTCGACGCCGTGGTCGCGTACTCCGTGAAGGAGGGGACGCTGCGGCTCTTCGACGTCGTCGCGCAGCGGATGCCGTCGCTCGACCGCGTGCTCACGCTCGTGCCGGAGCCGTTCGAGCGGCTGGAGGTCTACTTCGCGCCGGACGAGATCTCGAACCTGGCCCCGGAGCCCCACCCCTTGGGTCTCGACGACCACCTGATGATCCGCGGCCCGTGGCCGATCGACGGCCCCGCGATGCTCCCCGTCCCCGCCCGCTGTTAGCGGTACGGTGCCAGGCTCCGATGCACTAGTTTTTTGGGTGATTTCGCGCATTTCTGGGCACTTTCGGGGGATCCCGTGTGACACCTCCTCACGACTTATATGGCGGAGGTAATCATGCCCCGCCGCAAGAGACAAGACGAGCCCGGAACACTGCACCATGTGACGAACCGGGGGATCGCGAAGCGGACCGTCTTCGAGCGCACCCAGGATGTCCGGTTCTTCCTCTCGCGCGTCGCGTACGCGGTTCGACGGGGCGAGATCCGGATCCACGCGTACAACTGCGTCACGACTCACTTCCACGCGTTCGTGGAGAGCCCGCGAGGCGAGCTTGCGACCGCCTTCCGGCGGATCCAGGGGGAGTACTCCCGCTACTTCAACCGGAGCCGTAGGCGCGACGGCACGCTCTACCGCCGCCGGTATCACTCGAAGGTCGTGAACACGGTGGCATACCAGGACAATCTCATCCGCTACATAGACGCCAACGCCGTGGAAGCGGGCCTCGTCGCGAAACCCGAGTGGCACATGAGCTCAAGCGCCTACTGGTACGCGCGCGGCGAGGGCCCCCTTTGGCTCACCCGCACGCTGGTCGAGGCCCGCGCGGCGGCGCGGTGCGGGACGGAGTCGTTCCGGCCCGATCTCTACCCCGTCGCATTCAAACCCATGCTCAGCCCCGGCCACGAGGAGTGGATCCTGAAGCGCCTTGCAGCCGGCGAGGGCCCGCCGGACGCGTTGGACGACCTGATCTCGGCCGCACCCACGAAGGTGCTCTCGTGGATGCGGCGAAAGGCGGCCCTGGCCGACGGCACGGAGATCGGCATGCCCCTGGTGCCGTGGCAGGCCGTCGAGGAGAGCCTCCGCCTCGAGGCCGATCGCCTGCGCGCGGTCCAGCCGTCGGATGGACGGGGGTGCCCCTGGTCCGAGATCGCACGTGCCGGCCTCTTTCGAGACGTGTGCTGCCTCAGCTACGGGCAGATCGCGCGCATCACGGGGTGCTCGGACACGGCTGCCACGCATCGGGTGCGAAGGCACCGGGCACTCCTGGACGAGAGCACCCAGTACGCAGAGGCCGTCGCCATCGCGGCACACCGTGCGTTCGGCACCATCCGATGAATCGCTCTGCGCGTGATTCCCCGAGATGCTAGTGGATCGGAGCCTGGCACCGTACCTCTACTATCCGATGCAGCGGGACGTGTTCGAGGTGCGGGGCCGCGATCAGCAACGTGCCCTCGAACGCCTCGAGCGCCGACGCCACCGTCGCGTGCCCCTCCGCGTCGAGGCCCGCGAAGGGCTCGTCGAGCAGCAGCGCCTCCGGATGCGCCGCGAGCGCCCGCGCCACCGCCACCCGGCGCCGCTGGCCCTCCGAGAGCGTCGATGCCGGGCGGTCCGCGAACGCTGCCGCGCCGAGCTTCGAAAGCCACTCCCCGGCCTCGCGCACGGGATGCCGGTTGAGCCTCAGCGCGTAGGCGACGTTCTCGCGCGCGGTGCCCCGGAAGAAGTACGGCTGCTGGTGCACGAGCACGGTCCGCCGCGGCGCCTCGACGCTCCCCTCCGTCGGCTTCAAGAGCCCCGCGATCACTCGCAGGAGCGTCGTCTTCCCCGACCCGTTGGGCCCCCGCACCCCCACCCTTTCGCCGTCCGCGACATCGAGCGAGCCGAGGCGGAGCGCCTCGATCCCGTCGAGGCGAACGACGAGGCCGTGCGCCCTGATCACTTCCGCGCCTCCCGCGACAACCGGTGCGTGAGGAGCGCCGCGACCGCCGCGAGCAGCAGCAGCAGGAATCCCGGCGCGAGAGCGGCCGCGAAGTCGCCGCGGCCGAGCTCGAGCTGGATCGACGACGGCAGCGTGCGCGTGCGCATCTTCAGGTTGCCGCCGACCGTGATCGCGATGCCGAGCTCCGTGAAGCAGCGCCCGAACGCCGCGAGGTACGCCGCCGCGAGCTGCACCCGCGCCTCGCCGAGCGACTTCAAGAGCGCGCGCCACCGCCCCGCGCCGAGCGTGAGCGCGGTCTCGACCACGCGCCGGTCGAGCGAGGCCGCCGCGCCGTGCGCGAGCGTGCCGAGCAGCGGGAACGCGAGCAGCACGAGGCCGACGACGATCGCGGCTTTCGTGTAGAGGAGCCCGAGGCTCCCGAGCGGGCCGCTCCGCGAGAGGAACCCGTAGACGAGGAGCCCGATCACGACCGTCGGCACCGACATCCCGACGCGCAGGAGAAACACCTGCGCCCGGACGCCGCGCGGGCGGTACAGGCCGAGCCATGCGCCGTAGGGCACCGCGAGGAGCGCCGCGACCGAGATCGCGAGGATCGTGCAGAGGAGCGAGACCCACGTCGCGTGGTAGGTCGCCGCGTCGCCCTCGACGAGCAGCCGGACGGCCTCGCGGACGCCGTCCCAGAGGAAGCCCACTACTGCCCTTCGCCCATCGGATGGAAGAGCCGCTCGCCCTCCACGCGGAACTCGCCGATCCGCCGCTGCCCCTCGGCCGACGTGAGGTAGTCGAGAAGCTTCGCGCCCACGCCGCGGTCCGCCTTCGCGTGCGTCGGCAGGATCGCGCCGTACTCGTTGAAGAGCAGCTTGTCGCCCTCGACGAGCACGACCAGATCGACCTTGCTCTTGAACGCGAGCCACGTGCCGCGGTCGGCGAGGATGTAGGCGTCCTTCTCGCCCGCCATCACGAGGCACGCGCCCATCCCCTGCCCCGCGTCGAGGTAGAAGTCCTCGCCCTTCGGCGCGCCACCCGCCTTCGTCCAGATCTCGAGCTCGCGGATGTGCGTGCCGGACTTGTCGCCGCGCGACACGAACGGCGCGCGCCTGCCCGCGATCCTCCGGAACGCCTCGACGACGTCCTTGCCGCGCGCGCCCGCGGGATCCGCCGCGGGCCCGAGCACGACGAAGTCGTTGTACATGATGTCGCGGCGGTCGGTGCCGTGGCCCGCCTTCACGAACTCGTCCTCGAGCGTGCGCGCATGGACGAGCACGAGATCGGCGTCGCCGCGCTTGCCGAGCTCGAGCGCCTGCCCCGTGCCGACGGCGATCACCTGCACCTCGATCCGCTCCCTCTTCTCGAACGGCGGGAGGAGGAACTCGAGGAGCCCCGAGTCGCGCGTGCTCGTCGTGGTGGCGAGGCGGAGGAGCTTCGGGGCGTCGTCGCCGCCGCACGCCGCGAGGAGCACGCAGAGGAGGAGGGCGCGCATGGCGCGATTATAGCGGGGGGGCCTGGGGGGCCGGGCCGGCGTAGTCCGGCCGATACGGCGCCGCAAGCATGCGCGCGTGCTCGTACCGGATCCGCGCGATCTGGCGGACGTGGAGCAGGTCGTGCGCGACCCACGACGCAAGGAGGTCGCCCGCGGCCATCGAGCCCAGCTTCCCGTGCGTGTGCGTGCGCGACCAGTCGGGCGCGCGGAGGCTCCGGAGCCACGCGAGCGACTTCGCGCGCTCCGCCATGAACCCGTCGAGCTCGGGCTTCAGGGCCCGCTCGGCGTAGCGCCGCTCGGCCACCCACCTCGCGGGGTCGATCGCCGGCCACTGCGCGAGAGGGCTCTCGAGCGTCAGGCGGAGCCGTTGGCGGAAGTCCTCGGTCTCCTCGTCCTTCAGGTGACAGACGACCTCGAGGATGGACCAGCCGCCGGAGGGCGGCCGGAAGCGCGCCTCCCCGTCGTCCACGCCCTCGACGAGCGCCCGGATCGCCTCGGCGCCCTCCGCGAGGCGCCCGATCAGTCCTTGCGCGTTCTTCATCGGAGAAATGGTAGCGCCCCCGGTTATATTCGCTCGTACGAATATGGAGGCGGCGGCGCTCCTGAAGGCGTGCGCGGACCCGACGCGGCTCCGGATCCTCCGCGTGCTCGCGGAGGGCGAGACGTGCGTGGGCGACCTGGTGGCGATCCTCGGCGTGAGGCAGCCGGCGGCGTCGCGCCACCTCGCGCGGCTCAGGAAGGCGGGACTCGTCGCCGTGCGCGAGGACGGCAGATGGGCGCACTACTCCCTCGCGCCCGCGCGGTCCGCCTTCCGGCGGCGGCTCCTCGCCTGCCTCGCCGGCTCCGAAGAGCCCCAGCTCGCGCGCGACGCCGCGAAGGCCCGGACGCTGCGGAAGAGAGGCGGATGCTGCCCGTGACGGCCCCCGGAGCCCCCCCCTGTCCCCGCCGCACGGGGCTCGCGTTCCTCGACCGGTACCTGACGGTCTGGATCCTCCTCGCGATGGCCGTGGGCGTGCTCCTCGGCTGGCTCGTCCCCGGCGTCGAGCGCTTCCTCCGGAGCCTCCAGTGGGGCACGACCAACGTCCCGATCGCGATCGGCCTCATCCTCATGATGTACCCGCCGCTCGCGAAGGTGAAGTACGAGGAGCTGCCGCGCGTCTTCCGGAACCGGCGGGTGCTCCTCCTCTCGCTCGCGCAGAACTGGCTCATCGGCCCCGCGCTGATGTTCGCGCTCGCGGTGCTTATGCTGCCGGACCACCCGGGCTACATGGCGGGGCTCATCCTCACGGGGCTCGCGCGCTGCATCGCGATGGTGATCGTCTGGAACGAGCTCGCGGAGGGCGACACGGAGTACGCCGCCGGGCTCGTGGCGATGAACAGCATCTTCCAGGTGCTCTTCTACGGGATCTACGCGTACGTCTTCCTCGCGCTGCTGCCGCCGCTCTTCGGGCTTCAGGGCCGCGTGGTGGACGTGAGCATGGGCGAGATCGCGAGAAGCGTCGCGATCTACCTCGGGATCCCGTTCGCGGCGGGCATGGCCACGCGGTTCCTCGCGCTGCGCGCCAAGGGCCGCGCGTGGTACGAGGCGGCGTTCCTGCCGAGGATCGGCCCGGCCACGCTCGTGGCGCTCCTCTTCACGATCGTCGTGATGTTCAGCCTGAAGGGCGAGACGATCGTCAGGATCCCCTTCGACGTCGCGCGGATCGCGCTGCCGCTGCTCGTCTACTTCGTGCTCATGTTCCTCGTGTCGTTCCGGATGGGGCAAAAGGCGGGCGCGGACTACGGGAAGACGGCGGCGCTCTCGTTCACGGCGGCGAGCAACAACTTCGAGCTCGCGATCGCGGTGGCGATCGCCGTCTTCGGCCTCGACTCCGACGTGGCGTTCGCGACGGTGATCGGCCCGCTCGTGGAGGTGCCGGTGCTCGTGGGCCTCGTGAACGTGGCGCTCCGCTTCCGCGGCAGATTCGGGAGGGCTCCGGGAACCCGGCCCTTGCGGCTCCTCTTCGTGTGCGTCGAGAACAGCAACCGCAGCCAGATGGCGGAGGCGTTCGCGCGGATGCTCGGCGCGGAGGCGTGGAGCGCGGGCTCGCGCCCCTCGGGCCGCGTGAACCCGAAGGCGGTCGAGGCGATGCGCGAGGTGGGCTACGACCTGACGGCGCACCGCTCGAAGTCCGTGGACGAGCTGCCGCGGGTCGAGTTCGACGCCCTTGTGACGATGGGCTGCGGCGACGCATGCCCCGCGGTGCCGGCGAAGCGCCGCGAGGACTGGCGGATCGACGACCCGCGCGACATGGACGCCGCGGGCGTCCGCCGCGTCCGCGACGAGATCCGCTCCGCGGTGGCCCGGCTGGTCAACGGCTGACGTGCGGCAGGCGCGCAACCCGTTGACCGGCCGGGGCTTGCGGCCGCCGGGGGTGCGGGACCCGTTCCGCACCCCCCGCCCCCGGCGCGGTCACTCATGGGCGCCATGCCCGCCGAGCGCCACGTTGATGTTGATCCAGACGCTGAACGCCCGGTCGCTCGCGCCGGGCACGGCTAGACCGAGGCCGTCGACGTGGTCCCAGTTGACCTGCAGCCGGATGCGCGCCTGCTCGCTCGCCCAGTAGGTGAGCGCGACGCTCACGCGGTCCGCGTCGCCCGCGTAGGCGCCGTCGCTCGACGCGAAGTCGTAGCGGACGCCCGCGGTCCAGGGCCGCCGGAACGCCCAGACGACCTGGGTGTAGAAACCCCAGTCCTCGTACGTCGCCGCCGGCAGCGCCACGGGATCGGCCTGCGCGGCCGCCTCGTAGTCGCGGAAGACCACCTCGCTCTGCCACGCGACGAAGGGCCAGCCCGCGTCGGTCGTCTCGGGCCTCCACTTCAGGTAGAGGTCGACGCCGTAGATCGCCGTGTCCGCGTCCGCGCCGGTCCCGTTCGGGCCGTACCCGAACGAGAGCCCGAGGAGCCCCGAGAGCGTCCCGCGCCACGCGGCGAACTCGTGGCTCGCCTCGATCCGCGCGTTCCACGCGAGGTCGGCGAGGCTCCCGAACGCCTGCTCCCCGAGGGTGTAGTCCCCGACCGTCCCGCCCTCCTCGCCGAGGAACGCCGCCTGCGTCTCGCCGCGCGCGTTCTGCGCGCCGACGAGCGCCGTGAGCGGGAACGGCGCGGTCCAGGAGAGGCGCGCGCCCTGGCCGCGCCAGCCGTCGCCGCCGAACACGCGGCCGAGGATGACGGGCTGGTTCAGGAACTCCCATGCGTGGGGGTGCAGGGGGTTCGACCGCCCGAACTCCGTGAGGAACTGCCCCGCCTTCACCTGGAGGCCCGCGGGGAGCGCCGTCGTCAGGATCCAAGCGTCCTCGATCTCGAACTCGCTCTCCCCCTCCTCGCTCAGCTTGTAGACGACGTCGAGAAGCGCCTGGAAGCACGCGCCGACCTCGGCCGAGATCACGAGCTCCTCGTTCCGCACGTTGAACCCGCGCACCCTGGGATCGTGGTCGCCGAGGTTGATCTCCTGGAGCGCCTCGTCGGTCGCGGTCGAGCCGCCGACCGTCACGTCGAGGATCGCCGAGATGTCGATCAGGCTCCCGAGGCCGCCGTGCTCCTCGTGCGCCGGCTCGGCGAGCCCGTGCTCCTCGAGGTAGCGCTCGACCTCCGTCCGCAGCCCCTCGTTCTTCTGCGACTCGAGCGCCCTGAGCCGCCGCTCGAACTCCTGCCGGTCGGCCTCGCGCGCCTTCCGCTCGGCCTCGAGCTGCCTCTTCCACTCCTCCGCATCGTCTGCCCACGCGGCAAGCGCCGCGAACGCGATCGAAAACAGGATCCGCATGATCTCCTCGCTCGTCTCGTGCCGGGAAAACGGACCTCCCGCGCGGCGACGGCGACAAGCCGGATCAACGGACGGATCTGGGGCGGGGCCCCCTCGCTGCGCGGATCAGGCGGGCGAGGAAGGAGGGGGGCCGCGGGGGGAACCGACGAAGGAGAACTCCGCGCTCCGCGGCGCTGAGGCGCCGATGCGCGCGGAGGCGATGGCGACGGGGCGCGTCGCGGCCTCCGCAGGCGGCGGCTCGGGCGCGACGCCCTGCACCTTCGTCGCAAGGATCTCGCAGATCGGGCACGCGGGCTCGTCGGCGGCGGCCGCGGGGCCCTCGGCGGGAACGTGCTCCGCGTCGTGGCGGTGGCCGTGGCACTCCCCCCCGCGCCCCCCCTCTTCGCCGTGGAAGTGGAGCGCCGGCAGCGCGACCCTCGCGAGGAACGCGCAGAGGACGAGCGCCTGGAGCCACATGCGTCGCATCGACAGGCCTCCCATTCTTGTGCGGCGCGCGCGGGCGTCAAGATGCCCTTCGACCGTGGCTGCTGTGCGCCGCTAGGTACCTAGGGAGCCGAGGTACTGCAGGGGCTTTAGTTGCAGGCTCGCTCGGATTGGCCTCAAAGTGTCTCACCGGCGCGCGATAGCCACGATCCGCTTGACGCGCGCGTTGCTTGCCCCACCTGCTGGCGTAGTGTCGAGACAGCCGTGGATCGATGGGGCCCTCGGGGTTGGGGGCGATCGGGATCCGCGGATCGAAACGAGGGAACCATGGGAAGCGCGCGAAGGGAGCGGGCCGAAAGGGGAACGATCCTGCTCGTCGTGGTCTTCATCGCGACGGCGATCGCCGGGCTTGCGCTCCTCGGATCCAGTCGGGTGGTGACCGAGACGCGGCACCACCGCGTGATGGAGAACGAGACCCAGGCGTACAACGACGCATTCGCCCAGATCCACCTGGCGATGAACGTCGTCAACACGAGCGCCTACGACGACTCCAACCAGAACCTCGCGCTCCGCGACGCGATCGCCGGCCAGTTCGGCGGCACCGCGGCCGACGGGGTGCGGACGACGACCACCACGACGACGACCACGACGAGCCAGGGCCAGGGAGGCGGCAAGACGTCGACCACGACGACCACGACGGCCGAGCCCTCCGTCCCCACCAACGCGGACGGCGAGAGCTGGCTCGACGACCCCGATGGCGTCGTCCACGGCTTCATCGAGAACACGGGCGTCCGCGTCTACCGCGGGCGCGACTACATCAAGCGGCTCCAGAAGCTCCGCGGCAACGAGATCACGGACATCGATCCGTTCGGCGACTCGGACCGCTACTTCGTCCTCGAGGCCGCCGGCCGCGCGGGCGACACGGTGCGCCTCATCTCGGCGCTCGTGCGCGAGACGCAGCCGTTCAGCTCGTACGTGTTCTTCCAGAACCAGCACACGCTCGGCGTGTCGGGCGCCCCGCTCGGGCTCATCCACACGAACGCCGACCTCTCCTTCTACTTCCCGAACGGGCGGTACCAGGACACGGTCTCCGCGGTCGACGGCTTCTCGTATTCCTCCGGCGCCAGCCCGGAGAACACGTACCTCGCTGACGCGAACCCGGACGCCACGCCGATCGCGCTCGACAAGGTCGACTTCGAGGACCTGAAGGCCAAGTCCAATCTCTACGTCGGCCAGCCCGGCCTCGACGCCGAGGTCCTCTTCTTCAACAAGGGGCAGGTGCGGATCAAGCCCTACACGAAGCCGCGGTGGGACACGATCACGAAGACGACCACGACCAAGGTCCTCACGGGGTACACCCCGCAGACGACGCAGGTCATGCAGAACGTGCAGGTGGGAACGCAGCAGGTCGCGATGACCCGCCAGGTGATCGACCACTACGACACCGAGACCTACAAGGTGAAGGAGACGATCTACAAGACCGTGACGGAGACCTACACGGTGACGACGCCGGTCTACCAGATGCAGAACGTCACGAAGACGAGGCAGGTCCCGATCTACAGCACCCGCACGGTCACGAAGACGCGCCAGGTGAAAGTCTTCGTCCCCTACGGCAGCGCCGGCGATGCCGGCGGCGGCACGACGGTCGGCGGCGACGGCGTCCTCGGCGAGTACCAGTGGGTGACCGAGCAGTACGAGGTCGAGGAGACGTACGTCAGCGGCTACAACACCGAGACCTACACGGTGCAGGAGCAGGTGCAGGTCGGTACGACCACCGAGACGCGCACGCGCCAGGTGCAGGTCGCGGACGGCTTCCAGTGGGTCGACCGGACGCGCCAGGTGCCCGTCTACAGGACCGAGACCTACTACGAGACGCAGCCCGTGTATGAGCAGAAGCTCGTCGACGTGACGACCCAGGTCCCGGTCTACGAGGACAAGGTCGAGACGACGACGAACACGGTGTACCAGCCGGGCGTGCCCCTCGGCTACGACATGCTGTGGGTCGACGAGCACAGCGGGATGATCTTCATCGACGGCCGCATCCTCAGCATGGAGGGCGACCTCAACGGGCGGCTCACGATCGTGGGCACGGAGAAGGTGCGCCTGACCGGGAACATCCGCTACATCGACGAGAACGGCGAGACGGCGATGCTCAACGGCGACGATCCGAACGCGACGTACAGCCGCAACCCGGACTACGAAGGCGACAGCGTCCTCGGCATCATCGCGAAGGACGACATCCTGTTCACCTGGAACATGCCGACCAACGCGGAGCTCAACGCGACGCTCCTCTCGGTCGAGGGCCGCGTCGGCGCCGACCGGATCCTCCTCGACGCGAACGGCGACCCGGTCTCGGACACGACGTCGAACCGGAAGAAGTACATGACGCCGGAGGAGATCGCCCTCGAGGAGCTCTACGACAAGGGCTCGTTCAAGAGCAAGTCCTTCGTGAAGGACTCGCTGCGCCGGATCGGCGGGATCATCTCCAACGACCGCATCATCGAGACCTTCATCAAGCAGGCCAAGGACGGCACCGCCACGGTCTCCGTCGGCTTCAAGCG
>JAKLKT010000757.1 GCA_023150495.1 Planctomycetota bacterium | reverse complement strand
GTTCCCGGGCGGCACGACGGTCGACGTGCGGTGGGGCGCCTTCGTGTTCGCGGCGGCGGCGCTGCTCTCGCTCGTGCTGGCGGCGCGGATCAGCGCGCCTTCTCGACGAGGCGGCGCAGGATCTCCAGCGCCTCGAAAGGGGTGACGCGTTCGGGGTCGATCCGCATCAGCTCCTGGCGCAGGTCCTCGCCCGGCGGCGGGAAGAGCGACAGCTGGCGACTCGGGGGGGCTCCGGGGGCCGGGACGTCGAACCCGACGGAGCCGAGCCGCTCCGTCCGCCCCGAGAGGCCCGCGAGCAGCGCCTTCGCGCGCTCGATCACCGCCTGCGGGAGGCCCGCGAGGCGGCCGACGTGGATGCCGTAGCTCCGGTCGGTGCCGCCCTCCTGGATCCGATGGAGGAAGACGACGTCGTCGCCCCACTCCTCGACCGCGACGTGGAGGTTGAACACCCCCTTCACCTCGCCCGCGAGCGCGGTCAGCTCGTGGTAGTGGGTCGCGAAGAGCGTCCGGCAGAGAACCACCTGCGCGAGGTACTCGGTGACGGCCCACGCGATCGCCACGCCGTCGAAGGTGGACGTGCCGCGGCCGATCTCGTCGAGGACCACGAGCGACCGCCGCGTGGCGTGGTGGCAGATGTGGGCGGTCTCCTCCATCTCGACCATGAAGGTGGACCGGCCGCCCGCGAGGTCGTCCTCGGCGCCGATCCGCGCGAAGATGCGGTCGACGACGCCGATCCGCGCGCTCTTCGCCGGCACGAACGACCCCGCCTGCGCCATGAGCGCGAGGAGCGCCGCCTGCCGGATGTAGGTCGACTTGCCCGCCATGTTGGGGCCGGTGAGGATCGCGACCGCCCGCTCCTTGAGGTCGAGCCGAAGGTCGTTCGGCACGAACCGCTCGTCGGTGAGCGCGGCCTCGACGACCGGATGGCGCCCCTCGAGGATCTCGAGCGTCTCGTCCGCGGTGACGACGGGCCGCACGTAGCCGCGCGCGGCTGCCGCCTCCGCGAGCGCGCGCGTGACGTCGATCTCCGCCACGAGCGCCGCCGTGCGCTGGAGGCGGAGGACCTCCGCGACGACCCGCTCGCGCAGCTCGTCGAAGAGGCGCGCCTCGAGCGCGAGCGCGCGCTCGGACGCGGTGAGCACCTGCGTCTCGTAGTCCTTGAGCTCGGGCGTGATGTAGCGCTCGGCGTTCGCGAGCGTCTGCTTCCGGATGTAGTCGGCGGGGACGCGCTCGCGGTGCGTGTTCGTGATCTCGATGTAGTAGCCGAAGACCTTGTTGTAGCCGACGCGGAGGCTCTCGATCCCGGTGCGCTCGATCTCGCGCGCGCGGAGCGCCGCGATGAACCCCTTGCCGTCGCGCTGCAGCGCGCGGAGCCGGTCCAGCTCCTCGTGGTGGCCGTCGCGGATGACGCCGCCGTCGCGGAGGTGCGCGGGCGGCTCGTCCGCGAGCGCCTTCCCGAGGAGGTCGCGCAGCTCGGGCACGGGGTCGAGCTCCGACCGGATGCGCTGGA
>JAKLKT010000756.1 GCA_023150495.1 Planctomycetota bacterium | reverse complement strand
CCTCCCTCACGAGAACGTCGTCGTGTTGCCGGAGAGCCCGAGCTGCGCGAGCCTGACCGTGCGCGTCGGGTCCGCGACCGCGTGCCCGATCACGACCGGGTCGCTCCCGTGCTTCCTCGCGATCTCGCACGTCCGGTCCACGTCCTTCGGGGCGACCGTGACGCAGAGGCCGACGCCCATGTTGAAGACGCGGTACATCTCCGCGATCTCCACGGAGCCGGCCTTCCGGATGAGGTCGAAGATGGGGGGCGGGGGGGGAAGGTTGTCGAGGACGAAGCCCACGGGCGCGGCCACGCGGCAGAGGTTCAGGAACCCGTCGCCCGTGATGTGGCAGAGCGCCTTCACGTCGACCTTCTCGAAGAGCTCCATCGCCTCCGCGACGTAGATGCGGGTGGGCGTGAGGAGCGCCTCGCCGACGGTCGTCCCGAGATCGCCCACGTGCGACTCCACGTCGTAGCCGCCGGTCTCGAGGAGCGCCCGGCGCGCGAGCGTGTAGCCGTTGCTGTGGACCCCCGTGCTCTTGAGCCCGACGACGACATCGCCCGGCGCGACGCGGCCGCCGTCGTTCAACCGCTTCATGGGCACGATGCCGATCGCGGTGCCGACGAGGTCGAGTCCGCGGCCGGGGAGCACGCCGCGGATGATCTCCGGGAGCTGGGCCGTCTCGCCGCCGGGGATCGAGATGCGCGCCTGCCTGGCACCCTCCGCGAGCCCCTTCGCCACCTCGGCGAGGAGCCCCGGGTGGAGGCGCTCGACCGCGATGTAGTCGAGCATCGCGAGCGGCTCGGCGCCGATGCAGATCATGTCGTTCACGTTCATCGCGACGCAGTCGATGCCGATGGTGTCGAACTTCCCCATCTGCTCCGCGACGAGCACCTTCGAGCCGACGCCGTCGGTGCAGCAGGCGAGCGCCATGTCGTCGCTGATGCGGAGCGCGCTCGCGTAGTAGCCGTGGCCGAGGACGGAGCGCCCGACGCCCGTCCTGAGCTTCATCGTCGGCGCGAGGACCTTCGCGAGGAGGTCCGTCTCGTGTTCCACCTGCGTCGTGTCGACGCCGGCCCGGGTGTAGGAGAGTCCGCCCATCGGCGCCGATTCTCGCCGCGGAGGGGCGAGGGGTCAAACGCGGAGCGCGTTACGGCCCCATGAAAAGGCGCAATGGGGCCTACGCCCGCCTGTTCCGGAGGATCGCCCGGCAGCGGCGGAAGTGGAGCTCCTGCGCCTCGTCGTAGAGCGCGTCGCGGAGGTCCACGAGGTAGAAGTCGGTCCTCTCCACCTTCGCGCCGCGGAGGTCGGCGCCGCGGAGATCCGCCTTCCGGATCTCCTCGGGCGACTTGAAGTGCTGCTCGTCGAAGTCGTCCGTGTAGAACCCCGTCCGCGTGCCCTCGGACGCGAGGAAGCTCTCCACGAGCCCGCCGCGCGAGGAGCCCATGTGGAAGATCGCGCCGTCCAGGTCGGCGCCGCGGAGGTCCGCGCCCTCCCACGCCACGTCGGCGACCTTCGCGTGCGCGAGCT
>JAKLKT010000755.1 GCA_023150495.1 Planctomycetota bacterium | reverse complement strand
TCGACCGCACGCCCGCGCTCTTCGTCGAGGCGACGGCCCTCGGCGAGGACCTCGACGACCGCCGGTGGGTGAGGCAGGTGATGACCTACGCGACTGTCGCGGGGGTCGAGTGGGTGGTGCTCACGAACGGCGACGGGTGGAGGCTCTACAACGCGCACGCGAAGGTCCCGGTCGAGGAGAAGCTGTTCCGCAGCGTGAAGGTCACGGAGGAGGGGAGCGCCGCCGAGGAGACGCTCCGCCTGCTCGCCCGCGACGCCGTGCCGGGGCCCGCGATCGGGGAGGCGTGGCGCCGCTACTTCATCGACCGGCGCGTGCTCAAGGCGATGCGGGAGCTGCTCGACGGCGGCGTCGATGCCGCGATCGTGAAGCTCGTCCGGAAGAGGGCGCAGGGGCTCACGCCGGCGGAGGTCCGCTCCTCGCTCGCGCGGGCGCGGGTGACGGTGGAATTCCCCCCGGGGCCGGCGCCTACGCAGGGGGAGCCGGCGCCGAGGCGGCGGCGGAAGGCGGCCAAGACGGACACCCCGGGGGTGGCGGTGCGGGACCTGATCGATGCCGGCCTCGTGAAGCCCCCGGTCGACCTCTTCTGCACGTATAAAGGAAAGGAGGTCCGGGCGCACATCGAGCCGGATGGCCGGATCCGCTTCGGCGACCAGGTCGTTGATTCGCTCTCCACGGCGGCCGGCATGGCGCGCGTCTCCGTGGCGGGGAAGTTCCCCGGGAGGAAGTACCCGCAGACGAACGGCTGGGACTTCTGGCACTTCCGCGACGAGGGAGGGAGGCTCCGTTCGATCGGCGACCTGCGCCAGGAGATCCGGAGGAGACGCACGACGGAGGCGCGGTGAGCGACCGCGGACGAAGAGCCCCTACGGTTGGGGAACGAGTTTCAGGATGCCGTTCACCTCGGTGAAGATCCGTCCCCCCATTCCTCCGATCCACGAGCTCCGCGCGTCCGCCCGCGCGGACACGAACGCGTCCAAGTCGTCCGGCGGGATACCAGCGATCGACGCGATGTAGCCTGCCTCAGCCCCGGATTCGGCCGCGGCGAAGACCGGGAGCGACACGATCAGTGTCGACACGAACTCGACCACATCGCCGGTCGACCTGGTCCCGTGGGCCCTCGTGATCGCGATGGCGATGCGGGTCATCAGGTCCGCGAGCTTCGTCTCGACCGCGGTGGCGACTTGCGCGAGACGCGCGGCGCTGTCCGAAGAGGCGGTCGCGTGCAGGGCGTGGAGTCCCGCGGAGAACGCCAGCGCGCAGCCGTGGAACAGAAGCGCGTGAAGCTGGCTGCCTCCGGCCTCGCGTAGCGCCGGAACCACGAGAGCCTCGACTCCGCGAATCTCGCGGAGCCTCTCGTAGGCTCTCCACGCGCCCACCAGTGCAGTGCACTCGCCCGGGCTGGCGCCGAGGGCGCGCAGGGCTTCCGAGGGCGAGGACCCATGGTGCTTGCCGGCGAAGCCGTCGACCACCTCCCAGGCCGTATCGTCGTCCCCCCGCGACGCATGGAGCTTC
>JAKLKT010000754.1 GCA_023150495.1 Planctomycetota bacterium | reverse complement strand
AGCGCGGCGAGGAGGAAGTCCATCGCGGCCCCGCGCACCACGCGGTGCCGCCGCCGGAAGAAGAAATGGATGAGGATCGGGACGGCCACGAGCCCGAGGCCCGTCCAGAGGAGCGCGGGGTTCGCGAAGGCGAGGAGGGGGGGCGCGGGGGGGAGGAGGCTCAACGGCGCCTCCCGCGCGAGGCGAGATCTCCGGACAGCGCGACATCGAGCGGCGTCGCCGTGTCGAGCTCGACGACGTCCGAGGCGGTGCCGAGGCAGCCGTGGCGGATCGCGCGCGTGAAGGACTCGAGCTCCTTCAGGTACTGCGTGCGGAGCGCCGCGGGGTCCGCCATCACGATCGGCGTCTCCTCGAGCCCCTCGAACCGCGTCATGCGCTCGAAGGGGAAGGTGCGCTCCTCGTGGTCGAGGACCTGGAGGACGACGACCTCGTGCCGGTTGTGGCGCAGGAGCCGCACCGCGGAGAGGACGGAGTCGGGCGAGTCGAGGAGGTCGGAGACGAGGATCACGACGCTCCGGCGGCCGAGCTGCTCCGCGGCGCGCTGGACCGCGTGGGAGAGCGACGTCTTCCCGCCGGTCCTCGCGATCTCGAGCTGGTGGATCAGCACGCGGAGGTGCCCCGTGCTCGACGCCGGCGGAAGCACGGAGCGGAGCTCCTTGTCGAAGAGGCAGAGCCCGACGGCGTCCTGCTGCTGCGTGATCAGGTAGGCGAGCGCGGCGGCGACGTGCTTGCCGTAGTCGATCTTCGTCATGCCGCCCGGCGTCCCGTACTCCATCGACTCGGAGCAGTCGAGCAGGATCCAGGCGCGGAGGTTCGTCTCCTCCTCGTACTGCTTGATGTAGTACCGGTCGCTCTTCCCGAAGACCTTCCAGTCCACGAAGCGGATGTCGTCCCCGGGCACGTACTCCCGGTGCTCCGCGAACTCCACGCTGAAGCCGTGGAACGGGGAGCGGTGCATCCCGGAGACGAACCCCTCGACGATCAGCCGCGCCTTCAGCTCGAGGCCGGCGATCGCGTTGAGGACGCTAGGATCCAAGTACTTCCGGGAGTCTCCCGCCATCCTCGCCCTCCGGACGCACCGTCTCGAGGAGCCGGTCGACGATCCTGTCGCTCGTGATGCCCTCCGCCTCGGCGCTGTAGTTCGTGATGAGCCGGTGGCGCAGGACGGGGTGGGCGACCGCGCGGATGTCCTCGGTCGCGACGTAGAACCGCNNNGGCGCCCCAGGAGAGGCTCTCCCTCACGAACGCGGGGGCGTCGGGCGAATCGAGCCGCGTGGCGCGCACGAGGCGCACCGCGTAGGCGAGCACCGGGTCGGCGACGGGGACCCGACGCACGGTCTCCTGGAGCTCGAGGATCTCCTGCTTGCCGAGCACCGGCTTCAGCTGCGGCTGCGTGGTCGTCGTCGTGAGCCGCATGATCTCCAGCTCCTCGTCGCGCGTCGGGTAGTCGACCCTCACGTTGAACATGAAGCGGTCGAGCTGCGCCTCGGGGAGCGGGTAGGTGCCCTCCTGCTCGATCGGGTTCTGCGTCGCGAGGACGAAGAAGGGCTCGTCGAGCGGGTACTTCTGGCCGCCTGCCGTCACCTGGTGCTCCTGCATCGCCTCGAGGAGCGCCGCCTGCGTCTTGGGCGGCGTGCGGTTGATCTCGTCGGCGAGGATCACGTTGGCGAAGATCGGGCCACGGAGGAACTTGAACGACCGGTCGCCGGTCGCCTTGTCCTCCTGGATCACCTCGGTGCCGGTGATGTCGGCGGGCATCAGGTCGGGCGTGAACTGGATGCGCGCGAACGACAGCGAGAGCGTCTTCGCGAGGGAGGAGATGAGGAGCGTCTTCGCGAGGCCGGGCACGCCGACGAGCAGGCAGTGCCCGCGCCCGAAGATCGAGATGAGGAGCTCCTCGATGACGCGGTCCATCCCGACGATCTGCTTGCCGAGCTCCGCACGGATCGCCTGGAACCCCGCGGTGAGGCGTTGGGCCGCCTGGGTGTCGCTGGATTCGATGGTCATAAGCGAAGCGGCCAGTATACGGCCGCCCCTCACCCTCATTACGCGGCGCGGGCCCATCGGGCCTGCGGAAACCGGGGGCGGCGGGGGGTGCTATCCTCTGGCCGTGCGCGGACGGTTCCTCTGGATCCTCGGCGCGATCATCGCGATGGAGCTGCTCGTCTTCGCGCGATGGGCAAGAGCGAACGTGGCGCCGGGCCTCGACGCCGCCGTGGCGGCCGCCCTCGAGGGGGTGCTCGATCCGTGGCGGGTCTCCGGGGACGCGAGCGACCTCGTGATCCCGCCCGGCGGCCGCGGGTTCGTCGCGGCGCTGCGGACCGGCCCCCAGCTCCATCGCCACGACGCGGCAGGGAACCGGACGACGATCCTCGACGAGATCTGGCTCGGCCACCGGTCGTTCCGGTACCCGGTCGCGGAGTACGACGGCCCCCCGTCTCGCGACGTGGCCCCGGAGAGGGTCCGGCGGCTTCCCGTTCCGCACGCCTTCCTTCTCGTGCGGCGCGGGCGCGGCCCGGCGGAAGGCATGGTCGTGAAGCCCGGCCGGGCGGTCGTCGACGGCCGCCACGGGGTGACGCTCGCGCCTGGCGAGGTCGCCTGGGTCACGGTCGGGCCGGAAGGACTCTCCGTCGATGACCGCGACGCCCCGTAGCAGCGGGATCCCGTGGTGGCTGAAGCCGTTCGTCGGCGCCATCGTCGCGTCCCTCGGCGCGTGCGTCGTCATCCTG
>JAKLKT010000753.1 GCA_023150495.1 Planctomycetota bacterium | reverse complement strand
CCGACGATCGAGGCCTCGGACGCCCACGCGCCGCGCGCGTTGTCCGCGGAGGTGCGGCGCGGCGTGCTCGGGGCGCTCGACGCCGCGGCGACCCTCGGTGAGAAGGAGTGCCGCGCGACCGCGGCTCACGTGCACGCGACGCGAGGTGTGTTGCGCGCGGCGCTCGACGAGCGCGTCGGGAGGGCGCTCGACACGTTCCTCGACGCGGAGGCGCTCGCGTTCGTGCGGGCGCACGTGACGAAGCGCCTCGACGCCGACGACGTCGAGCGGGGCAGCGCCGAGGGGCCCCTCGGGATGCCGATGCCGCGCGGGGCGATCGCCGCGCTCTTGTCGAACGCCGGGCTCTGGGCCCACGGGATCTTCACGGTCCTCACGTACCACGGGGCTCAGAACGCCCAATATAGTCACTACAAGGCGGTTCTGAAGTTCGAGCTCTGCAAGCTCCTCTTCATCCCGCTCGTCGCGATCGTCTGCGCGATCCGCGACGTCCGCCACGTGAAGCTCTTCGTCGCCGCGTGGGCCTTCGGGACGCTGCACCTGACGATGAACGCGGTGACCTGGTGGCTCCAGCACGGCGGGCGCGCCGACAACCCCGGAGGGCAGGGCGGTGAGGCGAACTTCCTCGGCGCGATCATCGTGACGATCGCCCCGGTGACCTACGGCCTCGTCCTCAACGGGCGGACGGAGCGCGCGCGCGCGGCCGCGGTGCTCGTCGCAGGGCTCTTCACCCTCGGGATATTGGCGTCGGGCTCCCGAGGCGCGCTGATCGCGCTGATCGCCGGCGGAGGATATTGGCTCGTCCACACGAACCGAAAAGGTCTCGCCGCCGGCGGGACGATGATCGCGATCGCCTGTATCCTCGTCGCAGCCCCGATCGAGTTCTGGCAGCGCATGGCGACGATCGCGGGTCAGTCCGATCGGAACCCGTGGGTCGTGCAGAAGGAGGAGGAGTCGAAGCACGAGCGGACCGTGTTGTGGGCCCTCGCGGTCGACCTCTGGAGAGAAGAGCCGCTCTGGGGGATCGGCCCCGGAAATTACACGACCGTGTCCGCGGAGCGGACGACGTTCGTCGACGCCTACGCAGGGAAGCGAGGACTCCAGGCGCACAACACGTGGCTCCAGCTCCTCGCGGAGTACGGGAGCATCGGCGCCTTCGTCTGGGCCGGAGCCTTCTTCTACGCGATGATGTGTTATCGCAGGGCGAGGAAGAGGCTGAAGGGATATTCGGGCTGGGAGTGGTTCCCGGCGATGTGCCTCGGGCTCGAGGCCGGCGCGCTCGCGAACGCGGTGACGTGCACCTTCAACTCCTTCCAGTGGTACGACTATCACTATTGGCACTTCGTCTTCGGGCCGATCACGCTGCAGGTCGCGAGAGAGACCGCCGAGCGCCTCGACTGGCTCGCCCCGGCGCCCCGCGCGTGACGCAGACGGGCGCGGACGACGTCGGCCGTTCGACGGGCTTCGCCGGTGCGGGGGGCGGCGGTGGGTGAGCGTGAATGGCGCAACGAGACGCGGC
>JAKLKT010000752.1 GCA_023150495.1 Planctomycetota bacterium | reverse complement strand
CCGCGCGACGCCGGGGCCGCCGGGGATGTCGCGCCGGATCGCCACGACGCCCGGCCGCGCGGCGAGGAGCGCCGGCGTGCCGTCGCGCGATGCATCGTCCACGACGATCACCTCGAAGGAGCCCTCCTGCGCGGCGACCGAGTCGAGCGCCGTCGCGAGCTCCTCGCGGCGGTCGCGCGTCACGATGACGACGCTCGCGTCGGGCGGCTCACTCACGCCGGATGACCTGCCGGATGCCGTTCCTCTCCTCCCGCCGGCTCGCCACGACGACGAGCTCCGCGAGGAGGCCGAAGAAGACGCACTGGATCCCGAGAAGCACGGCGAGCACGCCGAACAGGAGCAGCGGCCGGCCCCCGATCCACTCCCCGAAGAGCCAGCCCAAGGCGAGGTAGCCGAGCACGGCGCCGCCGACGAGCGCGACCAGGAGCCCGAAGCACCCGAAGAAGTGGAGCGGCCGCGTCCCGTAGCGCGTGAGGAGGAGGACGGTCGCGGAGTCGAAGAACCCCGCGGCGTAGCGGGACCAGCCGTAGCGCGAGCGGCCGTGGCGGCGCGGCTCGTGGGCCACGTCGACCTCCTCCACGCGGAAACCCCTCGCGCCGGCGAAGACCGGGAGGAACCGGTGCAGCTCGCCGTGGAGCGGCAGCTCCTCCGCCACCTCGCGCCGCAGCGCCTTCAGGCCGGAGTTGACGTCGCGGACGCGCATCCCCGCGAGGAGCGAGACGACGCCGTTGAAGATCCGCGAGGCGAGCCGGCGCGTCCACGGATCCTGTCGCGACTGCTTCCTCCCCGTGACGAAGTCCGCGCCCGCGTCGATCCGCGCGAGCAGCTTCGGGACCTCCTCGGGGACGTCCTGCAGGTCGGAGTCGAGGGTGACGAGGACCTCCCCGCGCGCCTCCGCGAAGCCCGCGGCGAGCGCCCTCGTCTTGCCCGCGTGCCGGCGGAGATCGACGACGACCACCCGGGGGTCGCGCGCGGCGATCTCCTTCATCCGCGCGAGCGACCCGTCCCGGCTGCCGTCGTTCACGAAGACGATCTCGTGGCCTCCCGGCACCGCGGCGAGCACGGCCGACAGGCGGCGGTGGAGCTCGTCGAGCGTCGGCTCCTCGTCGAGGACGGGCACCACGGCCGAGACGCGCACGCCGGCGGACTATCCGCGCCCCGGCCGTCCCCGTCAAGTTGGCGATCTGCCGTACCATCGGGGCGCGATGCGGCTCCTGGAGGTGCGGGACGAGGGCTTCGGCCACCTCGGGAGGGTCGCGATCGCGGCGCCGCCGGGGCGGAGCGCGACCGGCGGGGTGCGGGCGGTCGAGGCCCTCGACCGGGTCGACCTCGAGGCCCTCGCGCGCGTGATGGCCCGGAAGTACGCCTTCCTCCCGTTCCCGAAGAACGGCGCGGCCAAGGCAGCGATCGTGCTGCATCCCGGCGCGCCGCCCGACGAGCGCCGGCAGCGCCTGCGCGCCTTCGGGCGGGCGCTCGGGGAGGACGTGCGAAGGGGCCGCTACCGTCCCTGGACCGACATC
>JAKLKT010000038.1 GCA_023150495.1 Planctomycetota bacterium | reverse complement strand
ACTGGATCCGCGAGAACGACGCCTGGATCGCGTCCGCGAGCGTCCGCACGAGGAGCGTCTTGCCGATCCCCGGCACGCCCTCGAGCAGGCAGTGGCCGCCGGCGAAGAGCCCGGTGAGGACCGTGTCGATCGTCTCGCGCGCGCCGACGATCCGCTCGCCGATGCGCTTCCGGAGCGCCTCCGCGAGCTCGGCGCACCGTTCGACCTTCTCCTCGACCGTCATCGGGGGGCAAGGGTACCAAGGAGGAGAAGCGGGGGGGCTCCGGGGGCCTGTCACGGCGGCGCGAGGCCGCCGTGCGCCTGGATCAGCTTGAAGACCTCCTTGCGCGCGAGCGAGAAGCGCTCCTGCACGTCCGGCGGCACGAACCCTCCCGGCGGCGTCCACTCGCGCGGCTTCGCGGGCAGCGCGCCCGTCACGTTCCCGTCGAGATCGATGGCGAACATCGGGTCCTTCTCCTCGTGGAGGCGGAGCACGACCGCCTTGCCGTCGCCCGTCCAGTGCACGTGGAGATCGAGCGGCGTCCCCTCCGTCTCGTGGACGTGGAGGACCTCGAGGAACGGCGCGAGGGGCTCGCCCGCGGCGAGGATGAGGCGCGCGCCGCCGTCGCGCGGCGCGATGGTCAGGTACGCGACGCGGTCCGGGCCCGGCGCCTGCACGACGGTGGCCCGGCCGGGGCCGCCGACGCTCGCGAGGAGCCAGAGGAAGATCGCGGTGGCCGGGAGCGGCCGCAGGAGCGCGGCGCGGTCGCGGCGGACGAGCGCGAGCATCGCGTGGGCGAGCGGCGCGAGGAGGATCAGCGCGCGCCCGACCGGCGGCAGCCTGCCGACGGCCTCCTCGGTGAGGTAGTACGCGACGAGCCCCGGGCTGATCTGCCGGCCGGGGAGCACGATCCCGTCGCCCGTGATCCACGACACGAGGACGGCGGCGACGCCGGCCGCCGCGAAGAGGATCGCCGCGGCCGCGGCGGCGACGAGCGGCGGGCGGCACTTGAGCGACGCCCACGCGCCGCAGGCGCTCGCGAGCGCGGCGAGGAGGAGGATCGCGAGGCCGCTCACCGCTCGTCCGGCGCCTCCGTCCGCCCCGACGCCTTCAGGTCGTCGAGCGGCCGCGAGCGGAACGCGACGCCGCAAGCCTGCGCGATCGCGCGGCACCGCGCGACGTCGACGTCCTCCGCTCCCTCGACCACCGTGAACGTCACCTCCTGCACGTGCGCCCTCGCGGCGCGCGCGAAGTCGAGGATGCCCGCGAACGCCGCCGTGCCGAACGTCGAGGGGCAGTGCCGGTCGTAGAGCGCCGCGTCGTGGTAGTTGAGGCTGATCGAGAGCGCGTCGACGAGGCCCTCGAGCCGCGGCGTGACGTCCGTGCCGTGGATCAGGTTGCCGTGGCCGTTCGTGTTGACCCGGATCCGCGCGCCGCGCGCCTTCAGCGCCTTCGCCGTCTCGAGGAGCGTCTCGAGCCGGATCATCGGCTCGCCGAGGCCGCAGTAGACGACTTCCCGGTACCGCGACGGGTCGCCGACGGCCTGGAGCACCTCGCGCGGCGACGGGTCGCGCGAGAGCGCGAGATCGTGGCCCCAAGCGACCCGGTCGTCCCCCTCGCGGGGGCAGAAGTAGCAGTGCGCCGTGCAGAGGCGCGTGAGGTTGATGTAGAGCGCGTTGCCGATCGGGTAGGCGACCTTCCCCGGCCGCTTCGGCTTCAGGTCGAAGAAGAGGCGCGCGTTGCGTGTCGTCGCGCGCGCGAGCTCCTCCACGGTCACGCCGTGGATCCCCGCGAGGAACGCGGCGGTCTCCGTGACGAACGCGGGCTCGTTCCGCTTCCCGCGGCGGGCGCCGGGCGGGAGGAAGGGCGAGTCGGTCTCGATCATGAGCTTGTCCAGGGGCACCGCGCGCGCGGCCTCGCGGAGCTTGTCCGCGTTCCGGTAGGTGACGTTGCCGCAGAAGGTCACGCGGAGCCCCAGCGCGAGGAACTCCTCCGCCTCCGCGCGGGTCCCGCCGAAGCAGTGGACGACACCCCTCGGATAGCCCTCGTCACGGAGGATCCGGAGGACATCCGTCTCCGCCTCCCGGCAATGCACGATGTAGGGGAGCGACATCTGCCGCGCGAGGTTGATCTGGAGGCGGAAGGCCTCCTCCTGCCGCTCCTTCGGCGCCTTCATCCAGTGGTAGTCGAGGCCGCACTCGCCGACCGCCGCGAAGTCCTCGGTGCGGATGAGCCGCTCCATCTCCGGCCAGTCGGCCTCGAACGTGTCGAGCCCGGTCGGGTGGAGGCCGCCCGCGGCGTAGACGAGGTCGGTCTCCTTCGACCGCGCCAAGGCCCCCCGTGTCCCGGAAAGTCCGACGCCGACCTCGACGATCGCGACGACGCCCGCGGCGCGGGCGCGGCCGTACATCTCCGCGCGGTCGCCGTCGAACGCGTCGAAGTTCGTGTGCGCGTGCGTGTCGATCAGCTCCAAGCCGCGCGCAATTATCCCCGTGAGGGAAGCGGAGGGGGCTCCGGGGGCAGGGGCTTCCCGCGTTCGGCAGGTCGGCGGCGGTCGAGTACCCTTGTACGTCCTTGCGCACCGCCTACGTCGCCGCCCGCGTGCTTCCCGACGCCGACACCCTGATCAGGGACGGCGCCGTCGTCGTCGAGGGCGACCGGATCGCGTGGGTGGGGGCCTTCCGGGACGCGCCCGCGGCGGACGAGCGGGTCGACCTCGGCAACGCGGTCCTCATGCCGGGCCTCGTCAACGCGCACAGCCACCTCGATCTCACGCACCTGAAGGGCAGCGTCCCCTTCGAGGGCGAGTTCGCGAAGTGGGCCGAGCGGGTCATGCACGGGCGGAAGAAGCCCGGCATGGCCGACGCCGCCCGGAAGGGGATCCGCGAGGCGCTCGCCCGCGGCACGACGACCTTCGGCGACATCGTGGACCGGCGGAGCTTCGAGGAGATCGTCGAGGTCTTCCGCGAGACCGGCGCGCGCGGCCGCCTCTTCGTCGAGGCGATCGGGTTCCGGCCGGAGGCCGCGAACGAGATCTTCGAGGCCGTCTGGGATCTCGTCGAGATGCAGGCGCTGCCGGGCAACGTCGCGACGGGCGTCTCCCCGCACGCGCCCTACTCCGTCTCGCGCGCGCTTCTCGAGCGCGCCGTCGCGGTCGCGGACGGCCACGGCCGGCCGCTCGCGGTCCACCTCGCGGAGACGCTCGAGGAGCTCGCGTTCCTGCGCCACGGGATCGGCCCCCTGCGCGAGCTCCTGAAGCGCGCGGGCGCCGACGACCCCTCGTTCAAGCCCGAGGGCTCCGCCGCGGCGTTCCTCGCGCTCATCGAGATGACGCGCGCGCCGCTCCTCCTCGTGCACGGGAACTACCTCCGGCCGCGCGACGTCCCCGCGGCCGCGTTCGTCGTCTACTGCCCGACCGCGCATGCGTTCTTCAGGCACCCGGAGCACCCGGTGATCGAGCTCTTGGAGGAGGGCGTGCGGGTGGCGCTCGGCTCCGACAGCGCGGCCTCGGGCGAGACCGTGGATCTCCTCTCCGAGACGCAGCACCTCGCCCGGGAGAGGCCCGACGTCTCACCGAAGGCCATCTTCCGGATGGCGACCGAGTGGGGGGCGAGGGCGCTCTCCTTCGACGCGGGGGTGCTCAAGGCGGGCTGCCTCGCCGACCTCGCGGCGTTCACGCCCGCGGCGGGGCACGAGATCCTCGGACGGCCCGACGCGAGATGCGTGCTGACCGTCGTCGACGGCCGCGTGCTTCATCGGGTTGACCCGGCGCCCCCCCTCGGCGAAACTGCGAAACTCCCCACGGTGGCGTAGCCAAGTGGTAAGGCAAGGGATTGCAAATCCCTCACCCCCGGTTCAAATCCGGGCGCCACCTCCAGCGACGGGCCCCGCGAGAATCCGCTCGCGGGGCCGGTTTTCCCTTCCCCGCGCCCCATCCCATCCCCCCGGGGGGCGCGCGCCGTTTGAGGCGGAACCCCTGGTCGTGTACATCTATCCGCCCCGATGACGCGGAAGACCGGTGCCCTCGTGCTCGTCGCCCTGGCGCTCTCCGTGGCGTTCCTGGGCGTCGTGCTCGCGCTGCGCTGCAGCCGCTCTGCGCCGGAGTACGCCCCGTCCGCGCCGGTGGTCGAGACGCTGACCGTCGGCAGCGGCCCGCAGAACTAGCCCGGATTGTCCACGAGTCTCGCGGCATCGACGTTCGTCGCCGTCACTCCCTCGCCGAAAGGCGTCGGTCCGCTCGGTCCCGCCTGCCCGTCGGTCTCGATCCTCGTGAACAACTCGGGCTAGGGCGAAGCTAGTCTTCGCCGCCCTGGTCGACGAGCGCGCCGAGCTCGAGCACGAGCTTGATGTTCTCGCCGCGCCTCACCTCCTCGAGCCAGCCGGCGTGCCACGCGTGGACCGCGCGGCGCACCCGCTGCGTGAGTGCGAACCGCGAGAAGGGCTTCGGCATGTAGTCGCACTTGGGGAGGAGCGGCGCGGGGACGCGCTTCTCGATCTGGTCCTCCACGCGCACGCCGTTCCCCGTCATGAGCACGCACTGGAGGGAGGGCTCGGCCTCCCAGAGCGCGAGGCACGTGTCGATGCCGTCCGCGCCGCCGGGGAGCACGATGTCGAGGAGCGCGCAGGTGAGCCGGCCGGGCTGCCCCTTGAGCCCTTTCGCCGTGGCGACCGCGTCCTCGCCCGAGGCGACCGGGTGGACCTTCGTCTCGATCCCCGCCGGGGCGACCGCGGCGGCTCCCGAGAGGTAGGCCTCGACCAGCTTCAGGATGTTCGGATCGTCGTCGACGACGAGGACGTGGGCGCGCTCGACCCTACCGCCGAGCTCTTCGCCCCGGTCCGCGAGCGCGAGCCGCTCCAAGACGCTTTTCGACATGGTCTCCCCTGCGTTCTTTTCGGGTTTTCACCCGGGGACTTTGAGCCTCCCGGCGGCGAATCCCCGGGGTAGACCGGGACAGTCGGAGGGCGTATTTTGGAGGCATGCGGTGGGAAGACCAGCAGGATGCCCGCCACATCTTCCTCGAGGGCGAGCTGGACCACGAGGCGTGCGACACGATCGGCGCGAGCTTCCACGAAGCGGTCGCGCAGGCGAGCGGGACGGTCGTCGTGCACCTCCACCGGGTGCCCTTCGTGTCGAGCAAGGGGATCTGGCTCCTCCTCGAGGCGCGGAGCAACCTCAAGCGCGAGGGCCGTCATCTCCTCGTCCGGGGTCTCGGCCCGCACGTGAGGAAGACGTTCGACACCGTGGGCGTCTTCAAGGCAGCGCCCGAGTGGGACGCGGGCTGATCCGGGGGGGCGCGGGGGGGCGGAAGCCGCCGCCTACGCGACCGGCGCCCCGAGCGCCTCGCGGACCGCGCGGAGCAGGTCCGTCGGCCGCATCGGCTTCGTCAGCTTCACGACCGGGCCGAGCATCTCGTCCATGTTGCGGTTCTTGTCGAGCAGCGCAGGCAGCGCGCCGGTCATCACGATGAACCGGAGAAGGGGCTTCTGCTTGCGAAGCTCGACGACCGTGTCGAGGCCGTTCTTCCGCGGCAGGATGAGGTCCACGATCGCGACGTCGTAGGCGCCCCGCGCGTTCGCCGCGATCGCCGCCTCGCCGTCCGCGACCTCGTCGACCGCGTGGCCGTCGTGCTCGAGGACCGTCCGCAGCAGGTCGCGGACGATCTTCTCGTCGTCGACGATCAGAATCTTGGCCATTCGTTTCCCCCTTCGCCCTATCGGACCAAGGGGCTCCAGGCTGTAGGCTGGAGGGTCGGTGGCCGTGCGGGCCCCCGCGGCTGCGGCTCGCCGTGCGGCCGACCCGGGCCCTCGGGCGCTACTTGAGCCCGTTCGCCTGCTTGAACCGCGCCCAGTCGCGCTTCAGCGCGAGGAACGCGGCGAGGTCGGGGACCCTCAGGAAGGGGTTCATGAGCGCCTCGAGGGCGAGCGTCGAGGAGGGGCGGCAGCCGTAGTCGTGCCCGGGCCAGACCGTCGTCTCGGGCGGCAGGTCCCGGAGCACCCGCGTGAGGCTCGCGTACTCCGCCCGCGCCTCCTCGTCGGTCGACGTGCCCCCGACCTTCCCCACGAACAGGAGATCGCCCGTGATCGCGACCTTCTCCGCCGGCAGGAAGAAGAGCAGGTGGTCCCCCGTGTGCCCCGGCACGTGCAGCGCCCGGATCCTCACGGACCCGACCGCCACCTCGTCCCCGTCCGCGAGCGCGAGGTCGGGCTTCGCCGGCGCCGTCCCGTGCGCGGCGATCTTCGCCCCGGTCCTCCGCTTCAGCTCGGCGTTGCCGTTCGTGTGGTCCCCGTGGCCGTGGGTGTTGAGGATCCACTCGATACGAAGGCCCTGGGCCTCCGCGCGCTCGAGGAGGATGGCCGGGGAGAACGCCGGGTCGACCGCGGCGGCGACGCGCGCGGCGCGGTCACCCACGAGGTAGCCGAGGTTCCGGTCGCCGCCGAGCCGGATCTGCTCGAGGATGAAATCCACTACGCCTCGTGCACGATGGCGACGACGCTGTTCAGGTCATCGAGCATCGCCCGCCAGCGCCGGCCGCCGAGCCGCTCGACGAACCCCTTCTGGGCCTTCTCCCAGAGCGGGATCATCGAGACGAGCACGCGTTCGCCCTTCGCGGTGAGCTTCACGCTGCTCGCGCGCTCGCCGCGGGTATCCGAGATCCTCACGAGCCCCTTCCTGGCGAGCGGCTGCAGGTTACGCGTCAGCGTGCTGCGATCGACGTTCAGCATCCGGGCGAGCGCGGGGAGGCGCGCGGCCCCGTCGACGGCGACGGCGACGAGGATCACGAACTGCGTCGAGCGCAGGCCGCCGGGATGCAACGTGTTGTCGAAGAGTTGCGTGACGGCGCGCGACGCCTTGCGGAAGTTGAAGCACGCGCAGACGCGCGCGGCCTCGGCAAGGACCTCGGGATCGGGTTTCGTGTTCTTCTTCGCGGGCACGTTCGGAGAGGGACCGTTGCGTGCCCGAGTCTAGCACGCGGGCCGGTCAGTGGTGGCTGAGGGACTCGAGGTGCGGGCGGAACCGCCTCTCCATGCTCCACCGGCCGAGGTAGCCGATGAGCGCGATCGTCGCGACGAAGCAGAAGGCCTTGCCTCTCGCGCCTTCGCCACGGTCGATCGCCATCAGGAGATCGACGAGGGTGACGAAGAAGCTGCCGAGGAGCCCGACGCTCACGAGCAGGAACGCCCAGCCCCGCATCCGGAAGAACCCGATCGCGGTGACCACGACGAGGATCCCCCAGATCACGGCGGAGACCTTGCCGAGGGCCCCGGCGCGGTCCAGCCCCTCGATCAGCTGGACGAGGCCCCAGAGGCCGAGGAGGATGGCGAGGAGCTTCAGGACGGCGTTGTGGATGGAGTCGCTCACGGCGCGAGCATCCTAGCGGCATCGCCCGACGCGGCAATAATCTCGGACTGCATGGAAGACCCCGGGCTCAGGACCTACCGGCGGGCGGTGACCGGCTTCGTGCTCGCGGGGGCCCTCATCGCGGCGGTGGTGGGAGGGGTGCTCCTCTGGCGCGGCCTCCTGTTCGAGGCGTTCCTCTCGCTCCTTGCCGTCGGGTTCTTCGCCCTCCTCGCCCACGGCTACCGGCAGGACGAGGAGGAGCGCGGACGGCCCCGGTAGGCCCCCCGGCCCCCCCGCATCGAGGCCCCGGGCGCCCGCTCAAGACGGGAGGCCAAGGGGCCGATGAGTGCTCGGAGCTCGAGATGCCCTATCTGGTCACCGTCGCCGGGTCGCGGATGCCCCTCCGCCGGGGCCAGAGCTACTCCATCGGCAGGGGCATGGACTGCGACGTCGTCGTGGAGGACGCGGCCGCGTCGCGCCGGCACGCGGCGCTCTCCGTCGCTCGCACGAGCGACGCCGTGTTCCTCGAGGACTGCGGCAGCCGGAACGGGACGTTCGTGAACGGCGAGCCCGTCACGTCGCGCGTCGCGCTCCGCGAGGGGGCGCGCATCCAGGTGGGCGGCAGCATCTTCCTCCTGCGGCTCAAGGAGCGCGAGGAGGAGCGCGAGCTCTCGGACACGGGCACCGTCGCATTCGACCAGGGGACGTTCGTCCAGGACCTCGACGGGGGCGAGCTCGCGCGCTACGGCCTCGTCGAGCTCCTGAAGCTCGTCTTCAACGCCCAGCGGAACGTGACCGTGCACGTGGCGCTCGCGACCGAGCACGCGAAGATCGAGGTGCGCGGGGGCGAGGTCATCCACGCCGAGTGCGGCGGCCTCCAGGGGTTCAACGCGCTCGTGAAGCTCGGCCGGCAGGCGAGCGGCATCTTCTGGCTCGTGGAGACGGAGCAGGCCTGCGAGCGGAACATCAACGAGCCCTTCGTGCGGCTCCTCTCCGAGCTCCAGCGCTGCCTCGCGCCCTCCGCGTCGCACGGCGCCCCGGGCCCCGCGCCCAAGGGCTAGTCCCCCGGGGTATCCCCCCGGCCTTGGGGCTACCGGGGGTTAGGATGGGATCTTCGCGGACCGCCGCGGAGTCGGAACATGCCGTATCTCGTCACCGTAGAAGGGCAGCGGATCCCCCTGTGCCGGGGCCACGCGTACACGCTCGGCCGCGGCAAGAAGAGCGATGTCCTCCTCGAGGACCGCGCCTGCTCGCGCGCCCACGCGCGGCTGACCGTCGACCGGGGAGGCCGCGCCATCCTGCTCGAGGACCTGCACAGCCGGAACGGCACCTTCCTCGACGGCGATCTCGTGCTCGGGGTGCGGCAGGTGCCCGAGGGCGGCCGCATCCGGGTCGGCTCCACGATCTTCCTCGCGCGGCTGAAGGACGCGGACGACGAGGAGCGCTTCGCGGAGACCGGCACGATGGGCTTCGAGGATTTGCCGCAGCCCGACCTCGAGGCGGGCGAGCTCGGGCGCGCGGGCCTGATCGAGGTGCTGACGCGCCTCCTGATCGACCGCCGCGATGTCACGCTCAGGGTCGCGCTCCCCGGCGGCGAAGCGCGGATCGAGGTGCGGAACGGCGAGGTGCAGGCCGCCGAGTACGAGGGGCACACGGGCTTCAACGCGCTCGTGCGCGTCGGCCGGCACGCGACCGGCATCTTCTGGCTCTCGGAGAACGGGACGCCCGTCGAGCGCAACATCGGCGAGAGGCCGGACCGCCTCCTCTCGCTCCTCGCGCGCTGTCTCGACCCCGCGCCCTCCCGGTAGCCGCGGCGTGGCCCCGCCGTGGACGCTCCACTACCCGCCCGGGCTACCGCCCGAGGGCAGCTATCCTCGGATCCCGCTCTGGGGGTTCCTCGAGCGCAACGCGCGGCGGCGGCCCCGGAAGGTCGCGCTCGCCGACGGCGCGCGGAGCTTCACGTACGGGGACCTCTGGGACCGCGTCTCCCGCGCCGCGGGCGCGTTCGTCGCGCGCGGCGCGGCGCCGGGCGACCGCGTGCTCCTCCGGATGTCGAACGCGTGGACGTCGGTCGTCGCCTTCTACGGCGCGCTCCGCGCGGGATGCGTCGTCGTTCCGTCGAGCCCCCAGATCGGCGACACGGAGCTCGCCGCGCAGGTCGCGGACAGCGAGGCGAGGCTCGTCCTCGGCGAGGGCGAGGACCCGGGCCTCGGTGACCCTCCCCCGCGCCCCCTCCCTTCGCCGCTCGCCGTGCTCCAGTACACGAGCGGGACGACCGGCCGCCCGAAGGCCGCGATGATGTCCCACGGGAACCTCGTCGCCAACGCGCTCCAGAACGCGCGCTGGTTCGGCTGGACCGCGCGCGAGCGCACGCTCGGCGTCCTCCCGATCTGCCACACGTGGGGGCTCTGCATCTGCCTCAACTCGACGTTCGCGGCGGGAGGCACGCTCGTCCTCGTCCCGAGGTTCGACCCCGACGAGACGCTCGCGCTCGCGGCGCGCCACAAGGCGACCGTCCTCTACGGGAGCGCGACGATGTTCCACCGGCTCCTCGACGCGCCGCGCGCGGATCTCCCCGCGCTCCGGCACGTGAAGGCGGGCGCGATGCTCACGCAGGGGCGGCTGAAGGAGCGCTGGGACGAGCGCTACCCGAAGGCGCCGCTCCAGCAGGGCTACGGGCTCACCGAGGCCTCGCCCGAGTCGCACAACAACCCGCCGCACCGGTTCAAGGCGGGGACCGTCGGCGTGCCGATCCAGGACACGTGCTGCCGGGTCGTGGACGAGCGCGGCCGGGAGGTGGCGGAGGGGGCTCCGGGGGAGGTGCTGCTCAAGGGGCCGCAGGTCACGATGGGCTACTGGCGGCGGCCGGAGGAGTCGCCCTTCCTCGACGGGTGGCTCCGGACCGGCGACATCGGCGTGATGGACGGCGAGGGCTACCTGACGATCGTGGACCGGGTGAAGGACATGCTGAAGTTCCGGGGCTACACGGTGAGCCCGAACGCGGTCGAGGAGCGGCTGCTGCGGCACCCGGCCGTGAAGGAGGCGGTGGTCGTGGGCCGGCCGGACGAGCGCGACGGCGAGGTGCCGGTGGCGTTCGTCGTGCGCTCGGGCGACGCGACCCCGGAGGACCTCGTCGCGCACTGCCGCGCGGGCCTCGCGCCCTACGAGGTGCCGCGGGAGGTCCGCTTCGTGGACAGGGTCCCGAGGAACGCCGTCGGGAAGCCGCTCCGCCGCGAGCTGCGCGACCGGCTCCGCTGACCCCCTGGAGTCCACTGCCCCGCCTCGCCCGGGCACTCCACCCCGGGGAGCCGCGCGCCGATTGGACAAGGGGCGCATCGTAGTGTCGCCACTCATCGACTTCGGTGGAGGGCTCGGGTCCGAAAGGAGCGACCATGGGCGAGGCTCTTCCAACGCACGACGACGGGAGCGCGTCGCCGCTGCAGATCGGCATCGCGCTCAAGAAGACCTTCCGTGACGGCTACCGCTGGAAGGACCTCCGCGCGGATCTCGTCGCCGGAGTGATCGTCGGCATCGTCGCGCTGCCCCTCTCGATGGCGCTCGCCATCGCGTCGGGCGTGCCGCCGCAGCACGGCCTCTACACCGCGATCGTCGCGGGCGCCGTGATCGCGGTGCTCGGCGGCTCGCGCGTCCAGGTGTCCGGCCCGACCGCGGCCTTCGTCGTGCTCCTCGCGCCGATCTCGGCGAAGTACGGCCTCGGCGGGCTCCTGCTCGCGACGCACATGGCCGGCGTGCTGCTGCTCGTGATGGGCGCCGCGCGCCTCGGCCGGCTCATCGAGTTCGTGCCCTACCCGGTCACGATGGGGTTCACCGCGGGCATCGGCACGGTGATCGCGACGCTCCAGGTGAAGGACCTGCTCGGCCTCGAGACCGGGCCCCTGCCCGAGCACTTCCTCGAGAAGGTCGCCGTCCTCGCGCGCGCGGTCCCGACCGCGCGCTGGGAGGAGCTCGTCATCGGCCTCCTCACGCTCGGCCTCCTCGTGCTGTGGCCGCGCGTGACGCGGAAGATCCCGGCGCCGCTCGTCGCGCTCGGCACGGCGGGCATCATCGCGGCCGCGCTCGGGCGGCTCGTCCCGGGGTTCACCGTCGCGACGATCGACAGCCGGTTCACCTACATGCTCGACGGCGTCGAGCGCCACGGGATCCCGCGCGTGCTGCCGCCGTTCCACCTGCCGTGGGAATTCCCGGGCCCGGACGGGAAGGCGGTCGGGTTCGACCTCGACCTCATGCGGGAGCTCGCCCCGAGCGCCTTCGCGATCGCGATGCTCGGCGCGATCGAGTCCCTGCTCTCCGCCGTGGTCGCGGACGGGATGATCCGGCGCCGCCACGACCCCGACGTCGAGCTCATCGCGCAGGGCGCGGGCAACCTCGTCTCCCCGTTCCTCGGCGGGATCTCGGCGACGGGCGCGATCGCGCGCACGGCGACGAACATCCGCTCGGGCGGGCGTTCGCCCTTCGCGGCGATCTTCCACTCCGTCTTCGTCCTCCTCGCGGTCCTCCTCCTCGCGCCCCTCCTCGGCCACCTGCCCATGTCGTCGCTCGCGGCCCTCCTCCTCCTCGTCGCGTGGAACATGAGCGACGCCCACCAGATCGTGCGCACCGCCCGCACCGCGCCGCGCTCCGACATCCTCGTGCTGGCGGCGTGCTTCGGCCTCACGGTGGTCTTCGACATGGTCGTCTCGGTGACCGCGGGCGTCATGCTCGCGGCGCTCCTCTTCATGCGCCGCATGGCGATGGTCTCCGACGTGAGCCTCGTTGCCGACCCGCACCGGGTCCTCAAGCAGGAGCTCCCGAAGGCGACCGTCCTCTACGAGGTCGTGGGGCCGCTCTTCTTCGGCGCGGCGCGGCGCGCGATGGCGGCGTTGAACCGCGTCGATCACACGGTGAAGGTCGTGATCCTCGACATCCGCTCGGTGCCGATCATCGACGCGACGGGGCTCGTGAACCTCGAGTCCGCAGTCGGCCGGCTGCTCGACGGCGGCACGTCGGTCGAGGAGGGGATCGAGCGGGCGCGCGCGTACGCGGGCGGGTAGGGCTACGGCGCGAGGCGGTCGATCCGCCACCCGCCCCCCGCCCGCGCGTAGCGGAAGCGGTCGTGGAGCCGGCTCTCGCGTCCCTGCCAGAACTCGATCTCCGTGGCCGCGATCCGGTACCCGGCCCACGCCGGGGGCACGGGCACGGGCCCGTCGCCGATCCGCCGCCGCAGGTCCGCCGCGCGCGCCTCGAGGAGCTCGCGGCCCGGCACGACCTCGCTCTGCGGCGAGATGGCGGCGGAGATCTGGCTCTCGCGCGGGCGCTTGCCGAAGTAGAGCGCCGATTCCTCGAAGCGCAGGCGCTCGACGGGGCCCCTCGCGCGCACCTGCCGCTCGAGCTCGTTCCAGTGGAAGACGAGCGCCGCGCGCGGGTTCCCCTCGAGCTCCCTTCCCTTCGCGCTCGCGCGGCTCGTGTAGAAGACGAAGCCCTTCTCGTCCGCGCCGCGGAGGACGACCATGCGCGCGTTCGGCGCGCCCTCCGCGTCCACGGTCGCGAGCGTCATCGCGTCGGGGAGGTAGAGCCCCGCCGCCTCGGCCTCCTTGAACCAGCGCCGGAAGAAGGCGAACGGGTCCGGATCGAGGTCCGCGCGCCGGAGCGTCGCGCGCCGGTACTCGCGTCGCAGAGCCTCGTGGTCCATTCGTCCTGCCGCATAGCCGCGAGCGGCGAGCGCCATGGTATCGCCACGGCCCTCCGTGCGCCCGGCGCTCGTCGGCTGAAGCTGGCCGCAGGGAGGGGGGATTGCAGGGGGCTCCGGGGGCCGTGACTGAAGTGGGGGAGCCGGGACTCGAACCCGGATGCCCTTGCGGGCAGGGGATTTTAAGTCCCCCGCGTCTGCCGGTTCCGCCACTCCCCCGGCGGTGATGCGGGGGTCAGGATACCGCTTCCGGGGCCGGTTCCTCGCGCCGTTTGACCGCCCGGGGCCGTGGGATAGGGTTCAGGGCGGAGCCTGCCGTGCAAGAGGGACGGAAACAGCGCAAGGAGGACCCGGAGACCGCCCTTTCCACCGAGGAACGGCGCCGCCACAAGCGCTTCCTCGAGGACGTGAGGGTCCGGTACAGGGACCTCGAAGGCGTCGAGCCGAGCGCCTGGGGCCGTACGAGGGACCTCTCCCTCGGGGGGCTCTGCCTCGAGACGGCCGAGCCCGTGCCCCTGGGCTCCCATCTTGCGCTCGAGGTGCACATCGTCCGGGAGACCTCCCCGATCCTCGCCTTGGGCCGTGTGGTGCGCGTCGGCGAGGACCCCGAGGAGGAAGGCACCGTCGGGATCGAGTTCCTCTGGATCGGCGAGGAGGACCGTGCGAACCTCTGCCGGCTCGCCAAGTTCTTCGAGCAGAAGTACGGCGAGACCGGGGAGCTCTGATCCCCCCCGCGCCCCCCCTGATCCCGCCCCGAGAGCCGAGCGAAGCTGCTCCTCGGCTGTAGCACGACCGCTCGCCCTCCCTCCGCCTCTCCGCGGGCGCACTCGTAAGTCCTTTTTCACAATGGACTTGCGTCCGTCGATTTCGCCGGAGCCGTTGGCCCCCTGTTTGCGATTCCTAGGCCAAGGGCGCCTAATACACGCCCACAGTGCGATGAAGACGTGCGAAACGGGTATTTCCGGTTGCGAGAGCTACGAGCATTTCGTACGGTGCGCGCTCTTCAGGAACCGGGGGCAAATCGGCAAGTTTTCGGAGGGCTTCATGCGACGCCTCCTCGTCTTTGGACTCGGAATCGTTGGCCTTGTCTTGATGGGCTGCACCGGCGGTGCCGCCGGCACTCCCGATGACGACATCGGCGACATCTTCGTCATCGGTCACAGCCCGGGGAACGGCGATGAGCTCGACACGGAAGACTCCGTGAACGGCTACAACGCGCTCGACAACGTGACGCTCCTGCGGGAGCCGGGTGTCGCGATCATCTTCTCCGGGTCGCTCGACCTGACGTCGGTGATCAACAACGACCCCGCGGACCCGCAGGGGTCGCGGAACGTCCGTCTCTTCTACTTCGACACGGCGCAGGGGCCCTACGACCCGACGCAGCCGACGGTCCCGGGCGTGAACCCGCCGGGCGCGAACATCATCGTGCCGGGGACGACGACGTACGACTCGTACAACACGACGAACGACATGCTCATCATCACGCCGAGCGGCATC
>JAKLKT010000037.1 GCA_023150495.1 Planctomycetota bacterium | reverse complement strand
TATGGAATGGATGGAAACCGGGAAACCGAGGGGGCCCTCGTCCGCGCCGCGCGGGCGCAGGGGGCCCTGGACCTCGCGTTCGGCGAGGGGCTCAGCCGGCTTCTCGCCGGCACGCGGCTCCTCGATCTCGGGTACGCGGCGAAGCGGGACTACGCGCGGGAGCGGCTGGGCATCCCGGCGCGGACGATGTACGAGGCCATCGGGCTCGCGCTGGCGTGCCGGGGGCGGAGGGTGCTCACGAAGGCGGTCGTCTCGGGGCTCGTGAAGCCCTGCCACGCCCGCGCGATCGCGCCGGTGGCGGCGTCGGACGAGGCGGCGTGGACGGCGCTCGCGATGGTGTCGACGGTCAGGGAGCTGCATGCCGCCGTGCGCGCGGCGGGGAAGGAGCCGCCCGAGGAGTTCGAGACCGGGAGCCTGCGGGTGAGGATGACGGCCGCGCAGCAGGAGAAGCTCGACGAAGCGCTCGCGCGGGCGGACGAGACGCTCGGCGGGGGCGCGCCCCTCTGGCAGCGCCTCGAGGCGCTCGCGCAGGAGTACCTCTCCGGGCACGGCGCTCCGGAGGACGCGGAGGGGGTCCGGGGGCCGGAGCCCCCCGGGCCGCCCCCGGAGCCCCCCGGAATGCCCCTGCCGGAGGCGGTCGCGAAGCACCTCGCGGTGATCGAGGAGGCCGTCGCGCTCGTCGAGGAGCGGGTGCCTGATACGCGGGATCCGAAGGAGCTCCACGCGTTCCTGCTGCGGGTCGTGAAGGCGAGGAAGGAGCACGACTCCGTGGTCGGCGCGCTCGGGATGCGCGTGGTCGACACGGGGGCCTGGCGGGCGGCCGGGTACGCGACCCTCAGGGAGTACTGCGTCGAGCGGCTCGGGATGAGCCCGAGCCTCTTCCGCCAGCGGGTCTGGCTCGAGCGCCAGATGTTCGCACACCCGATCCTGCGGGAGGCCCTGGAGTCGGGGAGGCTGACGTACTCGAAGGCGCTGCTCGTGGCACAGGACGCGACGCCGGAGACCGTCGAGGGCCTGATCGCGCGCGCGGCGGCGACCACGTGGCAGCAGACCGCGCGCGAGGCGGACGAGCGCGAGGACAAGCGGAACCGCGCGGCGGGCGTCCGGCGGCTCTGGGGGCCCGTGGACGTGATGGCGACGGTCGCGGCCGCGATCCGGTGCGCGCGGCGGAGGGCACGCGCGGCGGGCCGCGGGATCTCCCCCGGCGATGCGCTCGCGGAGATCGCGGGGCACTTCCTCGAGGTGTGGCCCGCGGACCGCGTGCGGAAGGTGCCGCGAGCCCGTTTGCAGGTGCTCAAGCGGAACGACGGCAAGTGCCAGGTCCCCGGCTGCTCGCTGCCGGCCCGTCACATCCATCACATCCGCTACCGCTCGCACGGCGGGGTCAAGGCTCCGTGGAACGAGACGGGCCTCTGCATCCCGCACCATCTGCACGGGATCCACGAGGGCCGGCTCGAGGTCACCGGCCGCGCCGGCGAGCGCCTCGTCTGGGTCTTCGCCGACGGCGAGATCTGGGAGACGCTCGGCGACAACGACGTGCGGCGCCGCGCGCCCGCCGACCCGGCTTCCGCCGGTGCGGACCGCGCCGCCGCGGACCACGTCGGCGAGCCCGCGCCGCCCGCCTACGACGCAGCGGGGAGGGAGGTGCCTATCGCGAGCGCCGCATGACGCGTGACAAGCGAGCCCCCGATGGGCCGCCAACGGCCCCCCGGCTCACGCCGGCCGCGGCGCTTTCTTCCCCGCGAGCGCGCGCAGGCGCCGGATCCGCTCCTCGATCGGCGGGTGCGACGCGAACGGCGTGTTCCAGTTCTGGTGGAGGTGGAACGGGTTCACGATGAACATGTGCTGCGTCCCGCGGTTCGCCGTCTCGAGGCGGCTGCCCGCCCCGCCGAGCTTCTCCAGCGCGTCGGCCAAGGCACCCGGGTTTCTCGTCATCGCGGCACCCGTCGCGTCGGCGAGGTACTCCCGCTGCCGCGACACCGCGAACTGGATCATCGCGGCGAAGAGCGGCGCGAGGATCGCGCAGAGGATCGCGACGAGGATCACGATCCCCTCCCCCTTGCCCCCTCCCTTCCTGCCGCCGCCGAGCCGCCGGAACCGCATGCTGCGCAGGTACCAGTCCGAGAGGATCGCCACGCTGCCGACGATCACCGCCATCAGGACCATCACGCGCGTGTCGTAGTTCCCGATGTGCGCCATCTCGTGCGCGACGACGCCCTGGAGCTCCTCGCGCGTGAGCTTCTCCCTCAGCCCGCGCGTGACCGCGACGACCGACTGCTTCGGGTCCATGCCCGCGGCGAACGCGTTCATCGCGCCCGTCTCGATCATGTAGACCTTCGGCTTCGGCAGCCCCGACGCGATCGCCATCTCCTCGACCACATTCACGAGCTCCCGGTCCTCGTCGCGCGAGACCTCCTTCGCCCCCGCCGTCGCGAGGACGATCGAGCTCCCCTGGAACCACGCGACGAGCGCGAGGATCGCGCCGATCACTCCCGCGGCGGCCATGCCCCCCCACGGCGTCACGCCGGAAGCGCGCCCGAGGATCCCCCCGAGCGCGACGAGGAAGAGCACGGCGAGAACGATCAGGACGACCGAGCGCCGCCGGTTCCGGTCGATGTGGTCGAAGAGACCCAGGTCCATGGTTCGGGCCGCTGCAGCCGACGGCCTTTCGAGCCGCGGCTGAGCGGCCGGTCTCCTCAGAAGCTGACCTTCGGGACCTCCCGCTGTGCCGCGTCCTCGAGCTCGAAGAACTCCATCGGCGGGAAGTCGCCGAAGTTCTTCACGACATTGGTCGGCACCTGCTCGAGCTTCGTGTTGTACCGGCGCACGGAGTCGTTGTAGTGCTGGCGCGAGAAGGCGATCCGGTTCTCGGTCGACGTGAGCTCCTCCTGGAGCTTCAGCATGTTCTGGTTCGCCTTCAGGTCCGGGTAGGACTCCGACAGCGCGAAGAACTGGCGCAGCGCGCCCGTGAGCATGTTCTCCGCCGCGCCGAGGGCCGCGGGCCCCTTCGTCGGATCCGCCTGCACGGCGACCGCCGCGTTGCGCGCCTGGATCACGCGCTCGAGCGTCTCCTTCTCGTGCTTCATGTAGCCCTTCGCCGTCTCGACGAGGTTCGGGATGAGGTCGTGGCGGCGCTTCAGCTGCACGTCGATCTGCGCCCACGCCTCAGGACGCCGACGACGATCAGCGCGATCCAGCCGGCGGAAAGGGCGAGCGGTGTCATGGAAGGAGTGTACCCAAAGGCCCCCGTGGACTATTCGGGAGGGGCTCCGGGGAACCCCCGCTACTCCGCGGAGCGGGGCTCGTGCTTCAGGCCGTGGGTCGAGAGGAAGCCCTTGACGCTGCCCCGGTACTCCCTCGGCAGGACGCCGACCACGGAGTCCATGGCGCCCCAGAGCATCGGGCCGGACTTGCTCCGGCTGATCGAGGACTCGAGCTGGCCGCCGTCGGGGGCGAAGTAGACCACGCCGAGCAGGACGCCGGCGCAGATGAGGCCCGCCTTCGCGGCGCCGAAGAAGCCGCCCACGAGGCGGTCGTAGGCGCCGAGTTCGAGCTTGTCGAAGGCCTTCCTCGCGATCCAGCCGCAGAAGGCGGCGAAGAAGACGGAGACGACGAGGATCACGCCGAACGCGATCTCGCCGTTGTGGCCGGTCGCGACGTGACGGTCGAGGACCTTCCGGAATCCGTCGTGGTAGCTTGCGGCGGCGTATAGGCCCCCGAACAGCCCGGCGACCCCGGTGAACTGCGAGACGAACCCCCGCACGCACCCCAGGGCCAGACCGACTGCAAGGATGCCCAAGACGAACGCGTCGATGACGCTCATGACCTCTCTGCCCGCCACCATTCTATCGGCTTCCTGACCCCCCGCGACTGAAGTGGGTTTCCCCCCGCCGCCCCCCTTCCCCGTCATGCTCCGGCGCGGAGTCCTCCGCCGCTGCCCGGTCTGCGGCGAGGGTCGCATCTTCCGGAGCCTCTTCCGCCTCCGCCGGGCCTGCCCCTCGTGCGGATGGGTGCTCG
This sequence comes from Planctomycetota bacterium, assembly GCA_023150495.1. GTDB lineage: Bacteria > Planctomycetota > PLA2 > PLA2 > PLA2 > PLA2. The sequence goes on along the minus strand of JAKLKT010000037.1, from coordinate 11,650 downwards.
AGCGGGAGCCGGGCACGGTGACGGGGCCCATGTACCTCGTCTCGGTGCTGACGCTCCCGTTCGCGGCGCTGCTTTTCGCGCTCCTCTGGCTGTTCACGGACTGGTCGCCCGGGATGCAGGTGGCGGTCGGGATCCCCGTGATTCTCGTCTTCTGCGGGGTCGCCCTCGGCGCCGCCAAGGGCGCGTGGGCGGCGGTCGAGTACTTCACGGACGTTAGGTCCGGCGACGCGTTCCGCGAGGGCTACCGGGAGCGGGCTTTCCGCCGGGATCCCTAGCCCGGATTTTCACGAGTCTCGCGGTTCCGGGCGGTCCATCCGGCCGATCTCCGCGTCGCTCCTCCTCGCAGGCTCCGTTGGAGCCAGCTTCGTCGTCGCTCCTTGATCTCGACCGCCTGTCCTCGCCCGGAACAACGCATTCGACGTTCGTCGCCGTCACTCCCTCGCCGAAAGGCGTCGGTCCGCTCGGTCCCGCCTGCCCGTCGGTCTCGATCCTCGTGAATAACTCGGGCTAGGGAGCCTTGGGACCCGCATCGAGGATCGACTCCGCGATGTGCCGGTAGAGCGACGAGCGGTAGACGATGCCGACGACGCGACCGCCCTCGACGACGGGGAGGCTCTTCACCTTGCGGCTCACGATCCGGTCCGCGGCCTCGAAGAGGTCGTCGCCGGGCGCGAGCGTCACGGGGCCGCGGGTCATCACGTCGCGAACCTTCACCTTCGCGGCCCACGCCGCGAGCGCGCGGTAGTCCTCCTTGCGGATGCGCCGCTGCTCGGCGGTCCGGTCCGCGAGATCGCGGACGAAGTACGGGAAGAGGATCTCCCCCACCACGTCGGACTGCGTCAGCACGCCCGTGAGGCTGTCGCCGCTGTCGAGCACGACGACGCACTTGATTCCGATCTCGTCCTCGACGAGCGGGCAGTCGCGGAGATGCCGCATGGCCTCGAGGAGGGTCGCGTCCTCGTGCACGACCTCGAACTCCCGCGTCATGATGTCGGCGACGGTCACGGGTGTCTCCTTGCGGGTCGGGGCCCCCGCGGGGGCGGCCTTCGGGGCTGCGGCTCTGCGCGTCATGCCCGGTCCTATGCAACCGCGGGGCCGGACTCGAGGGGCAGGACCACGGTGAACGTGGAGCCCCTGCCGGGCTCGCTCTCCACGTCGATCCCCCCCCCGTGCTCCTCCGCGATTTCCTTGGAGATCGTGAGCCCGTACCCCGTTCCCTTCTCCCCCTTCGTGGTGAAGAGGAGGTCGAAGATCCGGCCCATGTTCTCGGGAGGGATCCCGACGCCGTTGTCCCGGAAGGCCACTTGCAGCGTGGAATCCCGCGCGCGAGCCTCCACGACCAGCTTCCCCCCTTCGGGCATGGCGTCGCGGGCGTTGGTGATGAGGTTCAGGAAGACCTGCGAGAGGCGGCCCGCGTCGCCGCGCACGGAGTAGCGGCCGGGCGGGCAGGAGACGCTCATCTCGATGCCGTGGCGGTAGAGGTCGTGCCGCATCAGGGCGTGGAGGTCGGCGAGGATCGCGCACGGGTCGACACCGGTGACCGGCCGGACGGCCGCGCGCGTGAAGCCGCGGAGCTGTCCGATGAGGTCGGTCGTGCGCCGCAGCGCGTCGCGCATGACGGCGGCGCCGCGCTGCAGCTCCTCCTTGCCGATCGCGTCGCCCTTGCCGAGGCGCTGGAGCACCGCGTCGAGGTACTGCGAGACGCCGGAGATCGGGTTCATGATCTCGTGCACGATCATCGCGGTGAGCCGCCCGACGCCCGCCTGCACCTCCTGCTCCTTGAGGAGCTGGCGCATCCGGCGGCGCTGGCTCAGGTCCTGCATGTAGCCGGTGAACCCGACGTGCTCGCCGAGGTGGTCGTGCGTGACCACGCGCTCGTCGAAGACGGGGAGCAATGACCCGTCCTTGCGGCGCGCCTCGCCCTCGGCCGCGGTGCGCCCCTCGTGCCGGCAGAGGTCGAGCCAGTAGAGCGTGTCGTAGTCCGGCCCGTAGACGTCGGCGATGCTCTTGCCCACGATCTCGCTCGAGGCGCAGCCGAGCATCCGCTCCAGGTGGCGGTTGAACGAGGTGATGCGGCCCGTCGCGTCGAGCGTGTAGATGCCGACCGGCACGGTCAGGTAGATCTGCCTGAGCTCCTCGGTGCGGCGGCGCACCTCCCGGTCGAGCTCGGCGTTGAGCGACTCGAGCCGTGTCTGGAGATCCTCGATCCGGAGCATCGCCTCGACGCGCGCGCGGAGCTCCTGCTGCGCGACCGGCTTCGTGACGTACTCGTCCCCGCCGGCGGCGAGCCCCTTCACGAGGCTCTGCGTGTCGCGGTGGTGCCCCGTCACGAGGATGATCGGGATCGTGCGCGTCTCCTCGATCGACCTGAGCCGGCGGCACACCTCGAATCCGCTCATCCCCGGCATCTCGACATCGAGGAGGATGCAGTTGGGCCGCCGCGCGCGGACAAGCGCGATCGCGTCCTCGCCGCTCCCCGCCTCGGCGACGTCGTACCCGTCGAGCAGCAGGCGCAGCGAGTACCGGCTGTCCGCGTTGTCGTCGACGATGAGGATGCGCTTCACGGTCTCTGCCGCCCCGCCGCAGCGGGACCTCCAGCGATTGTTCCACAGCGCGCGAGAGCCCGGGGCGGGGAAATCGCCGCGGCATTTCACCCATGCGAGACCCCCGGGGGGCGTAGACTGTCCCGAGTAGCCGCACGTCGGTGGAGGAGCGCGCGTAGGTACGCGGTTTGTGAGCCATGGCCAAGATGCGAAACGTCACCGTCCTCGTCGTCGACGACGATCCGGCCCTGCGGCTGGGTCTCGGGGAGACGCTCCGGCTGCTCGGGTATCGGGTGGACGAGGCCGACAGCCTCGCCGCCGGGCGGGAATGGCTGCGGCGGCCGCCTCCGGCCGCGGTGCTCCTCGACCTCCAGCTCGCGGACGGGCTCGGGCTCGAGCTGCTCCCCCACCTGAAGGACAGCTGGCCGGACGTGCCCGTCCTCATGATGACGGCGCACGGCTCGATCGACACGGCCGTCAAGGCGATGCAGCAGGGCGCGTACAGCTACCTCCAGAAGCCGCTGCACACGGAGGAGCTGAAGCTCGTGCTCGCGCAGGCGATCGAGAACAGCCGGCTCCGCTGGCAGGCCGAGGACCGGCAGCGGCGCCGCGCCGAGGAGTTCAGCTTCGAGAAGATCGTGGCGAGAAGCTCGGCGATGAAGCGCGTGCTCGACCAGGCGGGCAAGGTCGCGGAGTCCCCCGCCTCCACCGTGCTCCTCCTCGGGGAAAGCGGCACGGGCAAGGGGCTCGTCGCCCGCGCGATCCACTACGCATCCGACCGCGCGGCGGCGCCGTTCCTGACCGTCACGTGCTCGGCGATCCCGGAACCGCTGCTCGAGGCCGAGCTGCTCGGCCACGAGAAGGGCGCGTTCACCGACGCGAAGGCGCGCCGGCGCGGAGTGTTCGAGGCGGCGGACGGCGGCACCGTGTTCCTCGACGAGATCGGGGACATGCCCCTCGCACTCCAGGCGAAGCTCCTGGGCGTCCTCGAGGACCGCTCGTTCAGCCGCATCGGCTCCACGGAGACGATCCAGGTGGACGTGCGGATCATCGCCGCGACGCACCGCGACCTCGACCGCCACGTCGCCGAGGGGCGATTCCGCGAGGACCTGCTCTACCGGCTGCGCGTGGTGCCGATCGTGATCCCGCCTCTCCGCGAGCGCACGAGCGACATCCTCCCGCTCGCCGAGAGCTACGTGCGCCACTTCAACCGGGAGTTCGGCCGAAACGTCGAGGGCTTCGCGCCCGGCGCCGAGGAGCTGCTCAAGAGCCACCCGTGGCCGGGCAACGTGCGTGAGCTGCGGAACGTGGTCGAGCGCGCGCTCCTCTTCTCGCGCCACGCGAGGCTCGAGCCCGAGGACCTGATGCTCGACCCCGGATACCGGCCGCGCGCGCCCTCGGCCGCGGTCGCGCCGCAGGGCGGCGGGGCCGGCGGCGGCGACGCCTTCACCCTCCCCGCCGAGGGCGTGAAGCTCGACGAGCTCGAGAACGACCTCGTCCGGCAGGCGATGGAACGCGCGCAGGGGAACAAGAGCCGCGCCGCGAAAATCCTCGGGATTTCGCGCGACCAGATCCGCTACCGCCTCGAGAAGATGGGCGAGGGCTAGGCAACCGGCCAGCGCGAGGAGAGCGGCGGGGCCGCCATCCATCGGAGTCTCCGCCGGCGCACGGGCCCGACACGTGCCCGGCGCTGGGCGACGGCACGGCGCGTGCGGGCGTTCCGCGAGAGGGGTTTTCGTGCGTCCGCTCCAAGCGATCGTCCTCGCCGGGGGATCGGGATGCCGCGTGGCCGCGATCACCGAGAGGCTGTCCGGCCGGACCATGCCGAAGCAGTTCTGCCGCTTCGGCGGCCCCCGCACGCTCATCCAGGAGACGCTCGCCCGTCTCGCCCCCCTCGCCCCCCCCGATCGCACCACCGTCGTGACGCGCGACGAGTATCTGGACGTCGCGCACGCGCAGCTCGCGTCCTTCGCGGAGGTCGCGATCCTCGGCCAGCCCGCGGACCGGGGCACCGGCGCGGGCCTGCTCCGCGCGCTCGTGCACGTGCTGGAGAGGGACCCCGGCGCGCAGGTGCTTGTGACGCCCGCCGACCACGGGATCCGCGACCGCGCGGGGTACGTCCGCGGCATCGCGGTCGCACGCGCGGCCTGCGAGCTCGCCCCGGCGGTCCTCCTCGGCGTCGAGGCGAACGCGCCCCGCACCGACTACGGCTGGATCGTGCCCGGGGCGGAGATCGCGCCGGGAGTCCGGCGCGTCGCCGCGTTCGTGGAGAAGCCGGCGCTCCCGGAGGCCGAGGCGCTCGCCGCCCGCGGCGGGCTCTTCAGCACCATGGTCCTCGTCGCGCACGCCCGGTCGCTGCTCCGGCTCTTCGAGCGCGCGCGACCCGGCCTCGCGGCGCTCTTCCGGCCGCTCGCGACGCTGCCGCCGCTCCCGCGCGCCCTGCACCTTGGGCGCGCCTACTCCCTCCTCGAACCCTGCGACCTCTCGCGGGACATCCTCGCGCGGGCGGGGGACCTCGCGGTCGTCCGGTGGCCTTCGGCCGTCGGATGGACGGACCTCGGGACGCCGGAGCGCCTCGCGCAGTGGCTCGGCTGCGACCCGTCGCGCCTCCCCCTGGACGAGGAGGCGGCACGGGCGCCCGTCGCATCGCGCTGAGGGTCAGACGGACTTCGGGAAGACGAGTACCGCCGCCTTCGCCTTGCGCGCGAGGAACTCGGAGACGCTCCCGAGCATCATCCGGTCGAAGCCGCGCCGCCCGTGCGTCCGCGCGACGATCATGTGCGGGGCGAGCCTCTTCTCGATCTCGAGCAGGCCCTCGCCGGGACGCCCCGTCGTCACCTCGACGGATCCCGTGAGCCCGGGCCTCGTCGTCAGCTGCCGCAGCCGCCCGGTGGCGGCCTCGACGAGCCGCGGCACGTCGGGCTGGGGCAGCGCGAACTCCGAGCCGTAGGCCGACGGCGAGTAGTACCAGGACTCGACCACGTGCGTGTGCACGATCTCGTCGCCCTTGGTGAGGAGCTCGGCCGCGCGCTCCGCGAGCGGCGCGGGGTCGTCGATCAGGTCGTGGGCGACGAGCATGCGGAGCGCCTCGCCCGTCGGCGGCAGCGCGGCGCCCTTCGTGACGGCCACGGGGACGCCCGCCATGCGCAGGGTGTGCTCGGCGACGCTGCCGAGGAGCATGTGCGAGACGCCCGTCCTGCCCCGCGTCGCCATGCACACGAGGTCGGGCCGCACGCGTCGGATCAGGTCGAGGACGCCGTCGCGCGCGTTGGGCGCGTCGGTCGCCTCGACCGCGAGCAGCCGGAGCTTGTCGACCCGCTTCTCCGCGAGCGCGCGCAGCGAGGCGTCGTCGTCCTCCTTGACCCACTGCGCGAGGCGTTCGGCACTCTCCTGGCCGCGGCTGAACTCGCGCAGGACGTCCGTGCGCGTGTGCACGAAGCCGACGATGACGCGCGCCTGCAGCCGGCGGGCGAGCCCGTCGGCCAGATCGACGCCCGCGAGCGCGTTCGGGGACAGGTCCGTGAGCGCGAGGATGCGGTCGATGCTGCTCATGGGGGAAAGTCCACCAAAGCGCGTGCCGGTCTCCTCGGAGGGGAAGGTGAGGGGCTCCGGGGAGAGGCGCGCGGGGATTTCCACGGCCGCCGGCCGGCGCGGAGACGGGCGCGGCCCCGAGGGGTTTGGCAAACCGCGTGCTCCACGCGCGGCGGAAGGAGCCTCCTATGCCGCTCTTGGCGCGCGACGTGATGACGAAGGAGCTGATCACCGTGACGCCCGCGACCCCGCTCTCGGAGTTCGCGAGGATCTGCACCGAGGACGGGATCTCCGGGTGCCCGGTGACGCGTGCGGACGGCGCGCTCTGCGGGATCGTGAGCAAGACCGATCTGCTGAACCGCCTGCTCGAGGAGCACCCCCGCCACGGGGCGAGGCGGGAGTTCCCGGTGTGGGACGAGGACGTCCGGCAGGTCGGCGACATCATGACGGAGAACGTGCTGACGGTCGGGCCCACCACCCCGCTCGCGGAGATCGCGGAGCGGATGGCGCGGGACCGGATCCACCGCGTCGTCGTGATGGAGGGCGACAGGATGGTCGGGATCGTGACCTCGATCGATCTCCTGTCGCACTTCCCGAGGAAGGGGTAGCCGGAGCCGCGGAAGGGCGGGCCTGCCGCGCCGCGGCCGGGGCGAAGCCTCCGGCGAAGGCGGGTCACCTCGCCCCGGCGACGCGCGCGAGCGCCTGCTCGAGGTCGCTTCGCTTCACCGGCTTCAGCAGGTAGGCCGACACCTGCAGCTCGTGCGCGCGCATCCGGTGCGCCCGGTCCTGGTAGCCCGTGACGACGATCACCGCCGCCGGGCACTCCGTTAGGATCGCCCGAACGGCGTCGAGCCCGTCCATGTCGGGCATCTTGATGTCGGTGATGATCGCGTCGGGCGAGACGCGGCGGCACAGGTCGACGAGGCCGGCGCCGGTCGACGCGATCCCCACGACCTCGTGGCCGAGGAGCGGCAGGATGCGTCCCAGGTACTCGCGCATGTCGGGCTCGTCGTCCGCGACGGCGACCCGGAGGCGCCGTGCGCCGCTCACGCGCGGGGAGCCCCCGCCTCCGCCGGCGCCTCGGCGTGCTGCCCGGGGGCCGCGCCGCGCAGCAGGGTGAGCTCGAGCGCGGCGCCGGGGAGCGGCCCCTTCACGAGCGCGACCCGCCCGCCGTGCGCCTCGAGGATGCGCCGGACGATCGCGAGGCCGAGGCCCGTGCCCTGCGTCTTCGTCGTGAAGAAGGGCTGGAAGACGCGGCCCTCGTGCCCGGGCGGGAACCCCGGACCGTCGTCGTTCACGAGAAGCACGAGCGCAGGCGCGCCCTCGTGGTCCGCGGCCCTCCCGAGGATGACGATCGTCCCCTCCTCGCCGCACGCCGAGATCGCGTTCTCGAAGAGGTTGCGGAAGACCTGGCCGAGGGCGAACGGGTCGACGTCGCAGGTGAGATCGAGCCCGCCGGTCCGGTCCTCGAGCCCGATCGAGCGCCCCTCGCGTCGCAGCGCGAGGTCGGCCCATGCGGCGCCCCAGAGCCTGCGGAGGTCGCACGTCCGCCGCTCGAGGTGGATCGGCTTCGCGTAGCTGCGGACCTCCTCGTAGAGCTGGCCCAGGTAGTCCTGCGCCGCCTGGATGCGCTTCGCGTAGTCGAGCGCCTGCGGCCGGTCCGCGATCTCCATCTGGAGCATCTCGAGGCAGGCCTGCATGCGCTGGAGCGCGTTCCTGCTCTCGTGGGCGAGGCCGGTGATCATCTGGCCGATCCCCGCGAGCCGCTCCGCCTGGAGCAGCTTCCCCTGCGCCTCGCGGAGGTCCGTGACGTCCTGGCCCACGGAGAGCAGCCCCATCACCCGGCCCTCCTCGTCCCTCAGCGTCTTGGCCCACCACGCGATCTCCCGCTCCTGCCCCTCCTTCGTGACGATCGGGTTCACGTTGCCGCGCACCTCCAGGTTGCCGATGGCTTCGCCGAACAGCTTGCGGATGCGCGCCGCGTCGCGCCGCGGAAGGAACGTCTGGAACCAGTCCTTGCCCTGCACCTCCTCGAGCCGGTAGCCCGAGAGCCGCTCCATGTACGGGTTGAACCGGACGATCCGCCCCTCGGGGTCGAGCACGAGCACGATCGCCTGCGCGGTCTCGATGAGGCTCTCCGCGAAGTCGCGCTCCCGCCGGAGCTCCTCGGCGGTCCTGCGGCGTGCGGTGATGTCGCGCAGGAAGCCCGCGAAGACGTGCCGGCCCCCGACGACGACCTCGCTCACCGCGAGGTCGATCGGGACGAGGCTGCCGTCCTTCCTCCGCCCCTCGACCTCCCGGCCGATGCCGATGATCTTCCGCTCCCCGGTCTCCAGGTAGCGCCGGAGGTAGCCGTCGTGCGCGTCATGGTGCGGCGGCGGCATGAGGATCTTCACGTTCCGGCCGACAAGCTCGGCCGCCTCGTACCCGAAGAGCTTCAGCGTCGCGCGGTTCACCGTCTCGATCGTGCCGTTCTCGTCGATCGTCACGATGCCGTCGACCGCCGTGTCGAGGATGCCGCGCACGAGCTCCCGGTAGCGCTCCTCGCCGCGGCGGTAGAGGGCCTCGCGGCCCTCCGCCCCGCGGCGCCGGCGGACGAGCAGCGCGCAGGCGCCCGCGGCCACGAGGACCGCCACGGATGCGGCGACGGAGGATGCGGGCGGCTCGAGCAGGAACACCGCGGCCGCGATCGAGAGCGCGAGGAGGATGCAGAGCCACGCGTCGGGCCTCATGCGCGCGCGGATTCTACCGCCCCCCGGGCCCCCCTGTTCCCTGCGGGTAGATTGAGCCGCCATGGCGGAGTGGCTCAAGCAGCACGGGATCGTCCTCTGGAGCCTGTTCGGCCTTTCCGCGGCGACGATCCTGTTGACGATCCTCTTCCTCCCGGTGCTGATCGCGCGCATGCCCGCGGACCACTTCGTGCGGAAGGGCCCCCCGCCGGACAGCTGGCGCGGACGGCACCCCGCGGTCCGCTGGACGCTGCGCATCCTGAAGAACGTCCTCGGCGCGGCGCTCGTCCTCGTCGGCATCCCGCTCGTCCCGGCGCCGGGGCCGGGCATCGTCACGATCCTCGCGGGCCTCGCGCTCCTCGAGTTCCCGGGCAAGCGGCGGCTCGAGCTGCGCGTGGTGCGGATCCCGGGGGTGCTCCGCCACATCAACTGGCTGCGGAGCCGCGCGGGGAAGCCGCCGCTCGTGGTGGATGGGGTGGGGCCGGGGGAGGGGGCGCGCGATCCGGCGCAGCCCCGGCCCTGAGCGCGCCTCCCCGGCCCTCCGCGGGGCAGGGCCCGCGGATTGCGGGACACGAGGCGGGAGGTGAAGCGCCATGAAGGTCCGGGAGCTGATGACCGGGGACGTGGCGACGTGCCGGCCGGACGATCCGATGTCGGCCGCCGCCCGCATCATGTGGGAGCGCGACTGCGGCATCGTGCCGGTCGTGGACGCCGAGGGGCGGCCGGTCGGCGTCGTGACCGACCGCGACCTGTGCATGGCCTCCTTCACGCGCAACGAGGCGCTCTCGCGGATGCCCGTGCGCGACGCGATGGCGAAGGAGGTGTTCGCGTGCATGGAGGACGACGACGAGAGCGCGATCCACGACGCGATGCGCGAGCACAGGGTGCGCCGGATCGCCGTCGTGGACAAGGCGGGCCGGCTTTGCGGCCTCGTCTCGCTCAACGACCTCGTGCTGCACGCGGTCCGGAAGGGCGACACGGTGGACACGCGCCGGGGGCGGGAGATCGTCCGGACGGTCACGGAGATCTCGCGCCACCGCGAGATGGCCGCGGCGGTGTAGCCGTGGAGTCGCGCACCTTCGACCACAAGGCCGACATCGGCGTGCTGGGCGAGGGGAGGACGCTCGAGGAGGCCTTCGCCGGCGCCGCGCGGGCGATGTTCTCCGTGATGGTCGACCTCGCGGGGGTCGAGCCGCGGGAGTCCGTCGCCATCTCCTGCGACGCCACCGACCGGGAGCTGCTCCTCGTCAAGTGGCTCAACGCGCTCCTCGCGGAGGCGGACCTGCGCGGGATGGTCTTTTCCGACTTCGAGGTGCGGCTCCGCGAAGGCGGGCTCGACGGTACCGCGCGCGGCGAGCGCTTCGACGCGGCGCGCCACGTGCCGGGCGTCGAGGTGAAGGGCGCCACGCTCACGGAGCTCAAGGTGGTGCGCGAGGGCGGGCTCTGGCGCGCCCAGACGGTGGTGGACGTATGAGAACCGACGACCTCATCCCCGTCGCCCCCGCGGTCAGGGAGATCGCGAAGCACGGCGACATGCGCGTGCCGGTGCGCTTCACCGGCGGCGACAAGCTGCTCGCCGACATGGACGAGAAGGTCCGCGAGCAGATCCTCAACGTCTCGCGGCTCCCGGGCATCGTCGGCTGCGCGTGCTGCATGCCCGACGCGCACTGGGGCTACGGCTTCCCGATCGGCGGCGTCGCGGCGTTCGACGCCGAGGAGGGCGGCGTGCTCTCGGTCGGCGGCGTCGGCTTCGACATCTCCTGCGGCGTGCGGCTCTACCACACCGGGCTCACGGAGGCCGAGGTCCAGCCGAAGAAGGAGGTCCTCGCCGACGACCTCTTCCGCACGGTGCCGAGCGGCGTCGGCTCGGAGGGGAAGATACACCTCGACATCGAGGGGATCGACGAGGTGCTCCGCGACGGGGCGCGCTGGGCCGTCGCGCAGGGGTACGGCCCCGAGGCGGAGCTCGAGTACGTGGAGGAGCGCGGGCGGATCGCGGGGGCCGACCCGGCGATGGTCTCGCACGTGGCCAAGCGCCGCCAGCGCGCGGAGATGGGGACGCTCGGCTCCGGCAACCACTACCTCGAGGTGCAGGTGGTCGAGCGGATCGACGACGAGCCGGCCGCACGCGCCTACGGGGTCAAGGTCGGCGACGTGGTCGTGATGATCCACTGCGGCTCGCGCGCGCTCGGCCACCAGATCGGGACCGACTACCTCGTGACGCTGGCCGAGGCCGCGAAGCGGCACGGCATCTCCTACCCTGATCGCGAACTCGCCTGCGCGCCGATCTCCTCGCCGGAGGGGAAGCGCTACTACGCGGCCGTCTGCTGCGGCGTCAACTGCGCGCTCGCGAACCGCCAGGTGATCGGCGGCCTCGTGCGCCAGGTCCTCGAGCGGCGCTTCCCCGGCTCGAGCCCGCGGCTCATCTACGACGTCTCGCACAACACGTGCAAGCTCGAGGAGCACAAGGTGGACGGGCGCACGCGGCTGCTCCACGTCCACCGGAAGGGCGCCACGCGCGCGTGGGGCCCGGGGCACCCGGGGCTCGTCGAGCGCTACAGGGAGGTCGGGCAGCCGGTCTTCATCGGCGGCACGATGGGCACGCGGAGCTGGATCCTTCGCGGCACGGCGCTCGCCGAGGAGCGGAGCTTCAGCTCGACCTGCCACGGCGCGGGCCGCGCGATGAGCCGCCGCGAGGCGATGCGGCGGTGGACGGCGGCGCAGGTGAAGCACGAGATGGAGGCGCGCGGGATCACGCTGCGCGCGGCGAGCCGCCGCGGCGTGGTCGAGGAGGCGCCGGGCGCCTACAAGGACGTCGAAGAGGTGGTGGAGGGCGCCCACGCCGCG
>JAKLKT010000036.1 GCA_023150495.1 Planctomycetota bacterium | reverse complement strand
GAGCGTCGCGCGCACGCGCAGGGTCGGCAGGTCGACGACGCTCACGGAGTCCGAGACGTGGTTCACGACCCATGCCTCGGCGTCGGTCCGCGCCCGCACGGAGAGCGGGTCGAGGCCGACGCTCACGGAGCCGACGGCGGCCGGGGCGCCGCCCGAGACGTCGAAGACCTCGAGCCGCGCGTCCGCGGTGTTGCAGACGAGCAGGGTCGAGCCGTCCGGCGTCAGGGCGAGCGGGTGGACCGAGAGGTTCTCCCAGTTGACGAAGAGGGAAGGGGCCGCGGGGAGGGGGGAAACCGAGATCGTCGATCCCCCGCCACCCCCGCACGCGGCGAGGAGAAGCGCCGCAACGAGTCCGTGTCGCATCCGGCGAGGATTGTACGGGGAATCGGTCCCGGGAGGCGCGCGCGGGCGGGTTCAGGGAAGGAGCCTGAGCCCTTCGCCCTCGAACGGACGGAAGTCCGCCGGGTTCGCCGTGGCGAGCGGAGCGTCGGACCGGAGCGCGACAGCGGCGATCATGCAGTCGAGCAGCGAGCCGCGCCTCCTGCCCGACGCGTTGAAGAGGTCCGCCGCTCGCGAGGCATCGTCCTCGACGAACGGTACCCGCTCCTCCACGAACCGGGCCACGGCGGCGACCCCCTCGGGCTCCGCCGGGCCGCAGAGGAACCCGGTCCATGCGACGCTGCTCATCGCCAGCGTCTCCCCGCGCGCAAGCCAGCGCCGCAGCTCGCGGTCCTCCCTGGAGCCGGATACGAGGGCCCGGATGAGGAAGCTCGTGTCCAGGTGGATCACCTCGGACCTTCACCTCTCCGCGACGCCGCCCGCCGCTCCCTCCGCGCGCCCTCGAGCCACGCGTCGGCGACCTTCCTGGCAAGACGCATCGATCGCTGGGCATCCTCAAGCGCCCTCAGCTGGGCTTCTCCGGGAGGCTCCCTTGCCGCCGCCATCTGGATGGCCCGCCGCAACGCCTCGGACTTGGTCACCTTCCAGCGGCGGGCGAGGCTGTCGAGCGTCCGCACGGTCTCGCCGTCCATGGAGTAGGTGGACTTGACCCTAGATACGGCCATATCCATGTTGTAAGGCCATATTCATCGTTCACGAGCGGATTCGGGGAAGACCCCCGCGCGGACGCGACGGAGCGCGGAGATTCTGGGAAGGCGGCTGCGGGCCCGGCGCGCGCCGCTCCTCTCGCAGTCGCGCCCGGTGCGTCGGCGCCGGATGCCGGACAGCAGGAGCCTCCTCTGCTACTCTCCCAACCCATGTCCGAGAACGCGACCGTCGTCACCGAGGCGCACTTCCGCTATCTCGCCGAGCGCACGACGCAGGAGGACGCCTTCCTCCGCGACCTCAGGGTCTCCGCCGCGAAGGCGGGGATCCCCCCGATCTCGATCGACCCCCCGCAGGCGGCGTTCCTCCAGATCCTCCTGCGGGCCGCAGGGGCGAAGCGGGTGGTCGAGGTGGGCACGCTCGCGGGCTACAGCGCGATCTCGATGGCGCGCGCGTTGCCGCCGGACGGAAGGGTCCTCACGATCGAGGTGGATCCGAAGCACGCGGCGTTCGCGAAGGAGTGGGTGGCGAGGTCGGACGTCGCGAAGAAGGTCGCGGTCCACCTCGGCGCGGGCAAGGACGTGCTGAAGACGATCCCCGGCGGCTTCGCCGACGCCTGCTTCCTCGACGCCGACAAGGCCTCCTACCGCCTCTACCTCGATGAGTGCATGCGGATCCTCCGGCCGGGAGGCCTCGTGATGGCCGACAACGCGTTCGCGTTCGGGCAGCTCCTCGACCGGAACCCGACGGACCCGGACGTCCCCCACGTCCGCGCGTTCAACGACCACGTCCCGACGGTCCAGGGGCTCCAGAGCGTGATCGTCCCCCTGGGAGACGGCCTCTGGGTCGGGGTCAGGACGTAGGCTCGGCCCCCCCGCCCCCCCTGTGTTAACCTCCCCCGCCGTGAGCGAGACCCCCCACGAGCCGTTCGAGAGCAAGCTCGCGAGCAACGGCGCCGCGAAGGCCAACCGCCAGATGGTGCTCGAAAGGCTCGTGAAGATCCGCACGCAGGAGAAGAAGACCCGGGAGGGCGGCGGCCCCAAGCGGATCGACGCGCAGCACGCGAAGGGGCGGCTCACGGCGCGCGAGCGGATCGCGCATCTCACGGACGACTTCCTCGAGCTCGGCGTCCACGCGGCCGCCGGGATGTACGACGGCCAGGCGCCCGCCGCCGGCGTCGTCGCGGGGATCGCGCGGATCGCCGGGCGCCCGTTCATGGTGATCGCCAACGACGCGACGGTCGCGAGCGGCGCCTTCTTCCCGATGACCGCGAAGAAGGTGATCCGCAACCAGACGATCGCGCTCGAGTGCCGGCTCCCGACGATCTACCTCGTCGACAGCGCGGGCGTGAACCTGCCGATGCAGGACGAGGTCTTCCCCGACCAGGACGACTTCGGCAGGGTCTTCCGGAACAACGCCGTGATGAGCGCGCACGGCGTCCCGCAGGTCGCCGCGATCATGGGGATGTGCGTCGCGGGCGGCGCCTACCTGCCGATCATGTGCGACACCGTGCTCATGACGGAAGGGAGCGGCCTCTTCCTCGCGGGGCCCGACCTCGTCGCGAAGGCGGTCGGGAAGAAGTTCACCGCGGAGGAGATCGGCGGCGCGAAGCTCCACGCCGAGGTCTCCGGCACGATCGACTTCCACGAGAAGGACGACCCGTCGTGCCTGAAGCGCATCCAGGCGATCGCGGCGTCCCTCGGCCACCCGCCGCCGCCCGTCTTCCGCCGCGACCCCCCCGCGCCCCCCCGCTTCGAGGCCGAGGACCTCGCGTCGATCGTGCCCAGCGACCCGCTGCAGGAGTACGACGTCCGCGAGGTCATCGCGCGCCTCGTCGACCAGAGCGCGTTCACCGAGTACCGCGCGACCTACGGCAAGACGATCGTCTGCTGCTTCGCGCGGATCGACGGATGGTCGGTCGGGATCGTCGCGAACCAGAAGCAGCACGTGCGCGACCCCGGCAAGCCCTGGCAGATGGGCGGCGTGATCTACAGCGACTCCGCCGAGAAGGCGGCGCGGTTCATCCTCGACTGCAACCAGAACCGGATCCCGCTCGTGTTCCTGCACGACGTGAACGGGTTCATGGTCGGGCCCGCCTCCGAGAAGGAGGGGATCATCCGCGCGGGCGCGAAGATGGTGAACGCGGTGTCGAACTCGGTCGTGCCGAAGATCACCGTGATCCTCGGCGGCTCGTTCGGCGCGGGCCACTACGCGATGTGCGGCAAGGCATACGACCCGGCGTTCATCGCGGCCTGGCCGCAGGCGCGCTACTGCGTGATGGGCCCCGAGCAGGCGGCGGGGACGATCACGGAGGTGCGCGCCGCGTCGCTGAGGCGCCGGGGCGAGACCGTGGACGAGGCGGAGCTGCAGGCCTTCTACAAGGAGGTGCGCGAGAAGTACGAGCGCGAGACCGATCCGCTCTACGCCGCGTCGCGCCTCTGGATCGACGCGCTCATCGACCCGCGGGAGACGCGCCGGTTCCTCTCCGTCGCGCTCGAGTGCGCCGCGCACCGGACCGACCTCGAGCCGCTGCGCACGGGGGTGTTCCAGACATGAACCCCGTCCTCGTCCGCGACGCCGGGCCCGTCCGCTGGATCACCTTCAACCGCCCCGAGCGGCGCAACGTCTTCTCCTCCGAGCTCGTCGCCGCGCTCAAGGACGCGCTGCGCCAGCCGGGCCACGCGCGCGTGATCGCGATCACGGGCGTCGGCGGCACGTTCAGCGCGGGCGCCGATCTCGCCGCCCTGCAGAAGATGCGTTCGGCGGCGCGGGAGCAGCAGGTCGCCGACGCGCGCACGTTCGCGGAGCTGTTCCGGATGGTCGCGGAGCACCCGCTGCCGGTCGTCGCGGCGGTGAACGGCCACGCGCTCGGCGGCGGCGCGGGCCTCGTCGCGGCGTGCGACTTCGCCTACGCGCTGCCGGCGGCGCGGATCGGCTTCACCGAGGTGCGGCTCGGCTTCGTCCCCGCGATCGTCCTGAAGTTCCTGCTCGGCGTGGTGAACGCGCGCGTGGCGCGCGACCTCTGCCTGACGGGCCGGCAGCTCGACGCGGCGGAGGCGGAGCGGCTCGGACTCTGGCAGGTGACGCGCGATCTCGAGGCCTCCGTGCGCGCGCTCGGGGAGGAGATCGTGCAGGCGGGGCCGGGAGCGGTCGCGCACACGAAGCGCGTGTTCCTCTCGCTCCCGCACCTCCCGCTTGCCGAGGGCCTCGCGAAGGCATGCGAGGAGAACGCGGACGCCCGCATGAGCGCGGACTTCCGCGAGGGCGTCGCCGCGTTCCTCGAGAAGCGGAAGCCGCGCTGGCCGCAGCCGGGAGCGTA
The DNA here is from genome assembly GCA_023150495.1 of Planctomycetota bacterium. Lineage (GTDB taxonomy): Bacteria > Planctomycetota > PLA2 > PLA2 > PLA2 > PLA2. The sequence goes on along the minus strand of JAKLKT010000036.1, from coordinate 8,142 downwards.
GGCCCGCGGGGCGGTTGAGCGGCCGCCGGGCCGCGTTACACTCTGCGACCCGGCGGGCGGCACGGAGCCGCGGCCGGCCCCACGGAGGTCCTCCATGCTTCGGTTCCTCGCGAGCCTCGTCGTCGTCGCCGCGTCCGTCGGCTGCAGCAAGCCGTCCCACCCGGCGCAGGGCTCCTCCAAGGCCCCGCCGGACCCGGTCGGGGAGTGCGACGCGTTCATCACGAAGTCCGCCATCGACACCGCGAAGGATGGATGGCGGCTCCGCCTCCCGGAGCCCCCGGAGTTCCTCTTCGACCCCGCGCGCACGTATTTCTGGGTGATCGAGACGAACGTCGGCACGGCGAGGATCAGGCTCATGCCCGACGTCGCGCCGATGCACGTCTCGAGCACGATCTACCTCGCGCGGCTCGGCTTCTACGACGGCCTCACCTTCCACCGCGTGATCCCGGGGTTCATGGCGCAAGGCGGCGACCCGGCCGGCGACGGGAGCGGCGGCCCCGGCTACCAGTACGCGAGCGAGATCGACACGCGCGTGCGCCACGACCGGCGCGGCCTCCTCTCCATGGCGAACAAGCCCAGGCCCCGCACGGACGGCAGCCAGTTCTTCCTGACCTTCGCCGCGATCCCGCATCTCGACGGCAAGCACACGATCTTCGGCGAGGTCGTGGAGGGCATGGAGACGCTCCGGGAGCTGGAGAGGCGGGGGACGAAGGAAGGCCCGCCGACCGAACGTCTCGTGATGGTGAGGACCCAGATCGAAGTCAGGTAGCATCCGGGGGGGGCTCCGGGGGCCGGGGCCCGGGAGGGACGCATGCGGCCGCAACCCCTGATCGCCGTGGACGACGTCGAGAAGAGCAGCCGGTGGTATCAGCGCCTCCTGTGCCTCCGGAGCGCGCACGGCGGCCCGAACTACGAGCGCCTCGTGACGGCGGACGGCGCCCTCGTCCTCCAGCTCCATCACTGGGACGTGAAGGACCACCACGGCTCGATCGGCGACCGCGACCGGCCGCACGGCAACGGGGTGCTCCTGTGGTTCGAGCTCGACGACATCGACGCGGCCGTCGCGCGCGCGAAGGAGATGAAGGCGAAGGTCCTCCTGCCGCGCCATCGGAACCCGCCCGAGGGGGACGGCGGCCCGAACCACTGGGAGTGCTGGCTCCGGGACCTCGACGGCTACACCGTCGTCCTCGCGAGCCCGGACGGATCCGCGGCCCGGGGCTGAGGTTGCCGGCTGAGCCCGGCCGCGCTAGATTCGGCTCATGGCCGGCAGGGAGGACACCTCGCTCGACCCGCGGACGCTCCGCGCGATCGTCGAGGGCACCGCCCCCGAGACGGGCGAGGCCTTCTTCGACGCGCTCGCCCTCCACCTCGCGCGCGCGACGGGCAAGAGATGCGCCTGGGTCACCGAGTGGATCGGGGAGGGGCGCCGCCTGCGCGCCCTCTCGTTCTGGGCCGGGGACCGCTACATCCGGGACTACGAGTACGGGATCGAGGGCACCGCGTGCGAGAGGGTCGTCGAGGAGTGCCGCCTCGTGCTCGTGCCGGACCGCGTCGTGGAGCTCTACCCGGCCGACCTGGACCTCGTGCCGCTCGGCGCGGTCTCCTACCTCGGCGTGCCGCTGCTCGACACCGACGGGCGGCTGCTCGGCCACCTCGCCGTCCTCGACGACAAGCCGATGGACGAGGACGAGCGCGTCCTCGCGATCTTCCGGATCTTCGCCGGGCGCGCGGCGGCCGAGCTGCGCCGGCTGCGCCGCGACCGCGACCTGCGCGAGCGGGAGCGGCGGCTCTCGGCGCTCTTCGACAGCGCGATGGACGCGATCGTCGAGATCGACGGCGACCTCCGGGTCACCGGCATGAACCCGGCGGCGGAGCGCGTGTTCCGGTGCGACGCGGGGAAGCTCATGGGCACCGACGCGTTCGTGACGCGGGCGGCGAAGGGCAAGCTCGCCTACCTCATCGCCGAGCTGGAGCGCCAGCCCGAGGGGAAGCGTTCGATCTGGATCCCGGACGGGATCGAGGGGGCGCGGGGGACGGGCGAGACCTTCGCCGCGGAGGCCACGCTCTCGCGGTTCGAGGTGCAGGGGCGCGCGTACTTCACGCTCATCCTCCGCGACGGCAACGAGCGGCTCGAGGCCGAGGAGCGGCTCCGCTACCTTCGCGCGGAGATCGACGAGCTGCACGGGTTCGACGAGATCGTGGGCCAGAGCCCCGCGCTGCGGCAGGCGCTCGCGGACGTCGAGCGCGTGGCGGCGACGGACGCGACCGTCCTTCTCACCGGCGAGACCGGCACGGGCAAGGAGCTGGTCGCGCGCGCGATCCACCGGAGGAGCCCGCGCGCCGACAGGCCGTTCATCGCGGTCAACTGCGCGGCGATCCCCGTCAACCTCCAGGAGAGCGAGCTCTTCGGCCACGAGAAGGGGGCGTTCACGGGCGCGCTCCAGCGCCGCGACGGGCGCTTCAAGCTGGCGGACAAGGGGACGATCTTCCTCGACGAGGTCGGCGAGATGCCCCCCGAGCTCCAGGCGAAGCTCCTGCGCGTCCTCCAGGAGGGCGAGTTCGAGCCGCTCGGCAGCGCGCGCACCGTCCGTGTCGACGTGCGCGTCGTGGCGGCCACGAATCGCGATCTCGGGACGATGGCGAAGGAGGGCGCGTTCCGCACGGACCTGCTCTACCGGCTGAACGTCTTCCCGCTCCACCTCCCGCCGCTGCGCGAGCGCGGCGAGGACGTCGTCCTGCTTGCCGAGACCTTCGCGCGCGGCTTCGCAAGGAAGCGGGGACAGGAGGCGGCCGCCCTCTCGCCGGACGACAGGGCGCGGCTCCGGCGCTACGACTGGCCGGGCAACGTGCGCGAGCTCCAGAACGTGATCGAGCGGGCGCTCATCACGTCGAGGGACGGGCGCACGCTGAACCTCGACCGCGCGCTTCCCGAGGCCGCGGCGCCGGTCGCGGCTCCCGCGTGCGATGACCGCGTGCTCACGGTCACGGAGGTCGAGGACCTCGAGCGGCGAAACATCGTGCGCGCGCTCGACGCCGCGGGATGGAAGGTCTCGGGCGCGAAGGGCGCGGCGCGGCTCCTCGGCCTCAACCCGAACACGCTCGCGTCGCGGATGAAGAAGCTCGGCATCCGCAAGCCCGCCGACCGTTCGTGACCGCGGATCACAAGATCTCGTGAGTCCCGAGATCCCGTGAGGCCCCCGGAGCCCCCCCGTTTCGCCCCAAACGGCTGCCGGACAACGACTTGGGGAAAGCCCGTCTCCCTGGCACGGCGCGTGTTCTACGCCATGCAAGAAAGGAGACTTCAGATGAAGACCAAGACCACGCTCAACGGCCTCGACACCGAGCAGATGTTCGAGACGGTCGAGGCGATCAAGGCGCAGCCCGCGCTCGCGCGGTTCGAGTTCCGCGCGAGGAACAAGTGGATCGACGGCGGCGAGAACCGCTCGACGATCAAGGACTTCTACGGCGCGGGCCGCGAGGACGACTCGCGCGACAAGCCCTTCGTGTTCGTCAACGGCGAGCCGCCGGTGCTGCTCGGAAGGAACGAGGGCGGGAACCCGGTCGAGTTCCTGCTCCACGCGCTCGCGGGGTGCGTGACGACGACGACCGTGCTCCACGCCGCGGCGCGCGGCATCCGCATCGAGCGGCTCTCGACGACGCTCAAGGGCGAGATCAACCTCGAGGGGCTCCTCGGCCTCGATGAAAGGGTGGCGCCCGGCTACGAGAAGATCCGGATCGAGATGGACATCGAGGCGGACTGCTCCGACGAGGAGCTCGACGACCTCCTCAAGTTCGCGCACGCCCACTCGCCGGTCTGCCAGACGGTCTGCCGGCCGGCTCAGGTCGTGATCGAGCGGGTCCGCGCCCGGAAGTAGGCCATGCGGGGGTTCCCCCGGGGTGCGCCCGCGGTGGCGCACCCCGGCCCCCGCAACCCCTTCCGCCGCACCGACTTGCGGCGGTCCCGCAGGTCAACCGTTACCATGGCGGGCATGAACGATCCCGCCACACAGGCCTGCGACGATTTCATCCGCGAGAAGAAGGTCGACACGAAGGACAGCCGCTGGCGCACGTCGGTGCCGAAGCCGCCGCAGTTCCCGTTCGACGCCAAGCGCTCCTACTTCTGGAACATCGAGACGAACGTCGGCCCGATCAAGGTGAAGCTCATGCCCTCGGTCGCGCCGATGCACGCGTCGAGCACGATCTACCTGTCGAAGCTCGGCTTCTACGACGGGCTCAGGTTCCACCGGGTGATCGAGGGGTTCATGGCGCAGGGCGGCTGCCCGCTCGGCACCGGCACGGGCGGCCCCGGCTACAAGTACGACGGCGAATTCGACGCCAAGGTCCGCCACACCAAGGCCGGCCTCCTCAGCATGGCGAACGCCGGGCCGGGCACGGACGGCAGCCAGTTCTTCCTCACCTTCGTCCCCACCTCGTGGCTCGACGGCAAGCACACGATCTTCGGCGAGGTTGTCGAGGGCCTGGACACGCTGAAGGCGCTGGAGAAGCGGGGATCGAGGAGCGGCGCGACGAGCGAGCCGCTGCTCATGAAGAAGACGACGATCGAGGTGGCATGAGTCGGGGGGGGTCCGGGGGACCCGCGCAGATCGGGATCCTCACCGTCTCCGACCGCGCGAGCCGCGGCGAGTACGAGGACGAGGGCGGCCCCGCGATCCGCGCCTGCCTCGCGGAGTTCCTGACCTCGCCGTGGGAGGCGGTCTACCGCATCGTTCCCGACGAGCGCCCCCACATCGAGGCGGAGCTCCGGCGGATGGCGGACGAGTACGGGTGCTGCCTCGTCGTGACGACGGGAGGGACGGGCCCCGCGCCCCGGGACGTGACGCCCGAGGCGACCGAGGCCGTCTGCGAGAAGATCCTCGACGGCTTCGGCGAGCAGATGCGCGCCGTCTCGCTCGCGAAGGTCCCGACGGCGATCCTCTCCCGCCAGATCGCGGGGATCCGAGGCCGGACGCTCGTCGTGAACCTCCCCGGCCGGCCCCGGGCGATCCGCGAGTGCCTCCTCGCCGTCTTCCCCGCGATCCCCTACTGCATCGACCTCCTCGAGGGCCCCTACCTGACGACGGACGAGAAGGTCGTCGCGGCCTTCCGGCCGAAGAAGTAGCGAGGGGACGGTCGAATCCCGCCGCGGTTCGTGCTGTAGTAGGAGTCCATGCTCACCTGCCCGCGATGCGACCGCGCGCTCGGGGGGCTGCGGCGTGCCGCGTGGGAGTGCGACGGCTGCGGGGGCCGCGTGGTCATGTTCCCGGTCCTTCGCGACGGCCTCTCGCACGCGCGGCGGGTGCCCTTCCAGCTCGCGTTCGCGGGCGCGAGCCTCGCCTCGCACCTCCGGTGCCCCGGCTGCCGCCACCCGATGCTCGCGACAGAGGCAGGCGGTATCGCGATCGACGTGTGCCGGCGGTGCCAGCTGGTCTGGTTCGACCGCGGGGAAGCGCCGGAGCCCGACTCCCCGCTGCCGCGGCCGGCGCTCCCGCGCAGGGGATGGGACATGCCCGACGACGGGGAGATCCAGGAGCTCTGGCATCTGCTCCGGATGGACCGCGGCCTCCCCGTGGAGCTCGAGTCGCCGGTCCCCGCGTACCCCTTCGGCAACATCCCGCTCGCGACCGCCGCGCTCACGCTCGCGATGATCGCGGTCGGGCTCTTCTGCGACGCGTCGTGGACCGCGCGCTTCGCGTTCCTCGCGTCGGAGCCCTTCCGCGAAGCGGGCATCACGCTGGTGACGCATTTCTTCCTCCACGGCGGCATCTGGCACCTCGCGGGGAACGCGTACTTCCTCGTCGTCTTCGGCGACAACGTCGAGGAGGCAGCGGGACGCGCGGGACTCCTCGTCCTCGCCTTCCTCGGCGCGGCGGCGGGCGCGCTCCTGCACGCCCTCTCCGAGCCCTTCCGGGCCCTCCCGCTGGTCGGCGCGAGCGCGGGGATCTCGGCGCTCCTCGCCTACTATGCCCTCCGGTTCCCCAGCGCGCGCATCGGCTGGTACTTCATGAACCTGCCCGCGTGGGGCTTCGCGGCGACGTGGGCGGCCTACCAGATCCTCTTCGCGCAGTGGTTCGCCGATCCGGGGGTCACGGAGGTGTCCGCCGCCGCGCACTTGGGCGGCGCGGCCGTCGGCGTGGCCTTCTTCGCGACGCAGCTTAGGATGAGCCCGTGGACCTCGAAGGAAGGGCCGCCCTCGTGACCGGAGGCGCGCGGCGGATCGGCCGCGCGATCTCCCTCGCGCTCGCGGGACAGGGCGTACGGGTCGCGATCCACACGCGCACGTCCGAGGCCGAGGCGCGCGACCTCGCGGAGCGGTGCCCCGGCAGCTTCGTCCTCCGCGCCGACCTCGCCGACCCGGCCGAGCGCGCGCGCCTCGTGCCGCAGGCGGCCGACCGCCTCGGGCGCCTCGACTTCCTTGTCAACAACGCGTCGATCTACGAGCGCACGCCGCTCGAGGGGATCGACGAAGCCTCCTGGGAGCGCGCGATCGCGGTCAACCTCACCGCCCCCTTCTTCCTCGCGCGCGACGCGGGCCTCCGGATGCGCGCGGCGGGCTCCGGCGCGATCGTCAACGTGACGGACTGGGCGACCGGGCGCCCCTACGCCGACCGCCTCCCCTACTTCGCCGCGAAAGCGGGACTCGAGGCGGCCACGAAGGGCCTCGCGAGGGCGCTTGCCCCCGAGGTCCGCGTGAATGCCGTGGCTCCCGGCCCGATCCTCCTTCCCGAGGATGCGGGCGACGACCTCGCCGCAGCCATCGCCGCGGCGACGCCGCTCGGCCGGCTGGGCGGGGCCGAGGCCGTGGCGGAGGCAGTCCTCTTCCTGCTCCGTCACGACTTCATGACGGGGGAGACGGTCCGGGTCGACGGCGGCCGCTCGCTCAAATAGGGCGGGATCCTAGGGCGGGATCCGGGGGGGCTCCGGGGCCCCCGGGGAGCACTGGAGAGGCCCGAAAGCCGCAAATGTGGCATTCCGGGCGGTCCACCAAACAGGACAGTGCCGATACGGAATTTTTACGTGCTCCCCGGCGTCGAACCCGCGTATTGGAGAGTGTTGACTCAGGTCCCCCGCCGCGCGCCTGACCTAGGCGCCTTGCAAATGCCATGAAGGGTTCCATCCGTACCTCTCCCCGCGTCGGCGACGTGCCCCGTCGCCGCCGCAAGAAGGAGCCGGACCGCGAGACGCTCCTCCGCATCAGCTACCTCGAGTGGCTGGTCGAGGAGTTCGGCGCGGACACGGTCGCCGAGTGGCAGGATCCGCCCGTGACCTTCCAGGAGTGGAAGCGCGAGCGGGAGCTGTCCGCGCACGAAGCCGCTTGAACAGGCTGCAGGCTCTAGGCTGCAGGCTGTAGGGCTGCGACTCGGGAGCCGCCGCGACTGAAGGGTCGTCGCTGTCGCGGCCGGCCGAGCGAGCTCGCTTCGAGGCCACGAGGCGGGCGCCGTCGTGTCTTCGGCACGAGCCGCCGGACGCGCGCGGGTCAGGCTCCGGCTCCCGACCGCGGAGGCCGGCAGGCCTGCACGCGCAGCATGAGCGCAAGGCGGAGTCGGCCCCTCTTCCGGAGCCCGCAATCCGCCGCCCGCAGCTTGTCGCCTGCAGGCGCCTGCAGCCTGCTACTGCACCGAGAGGGTCTGCGTCAGGGACAAAGGCCGGGCGAGAGGCCGATCCGAAGGGACGCCGCTACATGCGGGCCGCAGAGCGGCCGCATGGCGGCGCCGGGCGGGCTCGCAGCCGGCCGACTCCAGCGGGCTAGCCGGGCCGCTTGCGCGGCGGCACGTACGGCCGCTTCTCGGGGGCCTTGCGCGGCGCCTCGTCGTCCTCGCGGATGTCCTCGGGACGGCGAAGCGGGCCGCGGTAGACGATGCGCCCCTTCGAGAGGTCGTAGGGCGACATCTCGATCGTGACCACGTCGCCCGGAAGCATGCGGATCCGGTGGCGACGCATCCTCCCGGAGACGTGGCAGAGCACCTGGATCCCGCCCTCGATCTCGCAGCGGAAGCGCGTGCTCGGAAGGACCTCGACGACCCTTCCTTCGACGCGGACCGGTTCTTCTTTGGCCATACGAAGGCGCCTAGGGTAGCACGGGAGCCGGGCCGCGTCGCAATCCCGGCCGCCGCCCCCTCCCCCCGGCCCCCACCCCTTCGTACC
>JAKLKT010000035.1 GCA_023150495.1 Planctomycetota bacterium | reverse complement strand
CGTCGGCCTCCGCGGCACGCTCGCGCACCGCGTCGTCGAACCCGCGGCCGAAGGGCGCGGACCGCGCCGCGCCGGCGCGGAGCCTCAGCCGCAGCGTCTCGGTCGCGCCGGGCGCGATCGTCGCGACGTGGTGCGCCGCGGCCTTCGTCCCCTTCCGCGCGGGGTTCACGGCCTCCTTCCGGCCGTGGACGACGTACTCGTGGAACGCGTCCTTCACGTAGGGCGTCGGGTTCTCGCTGCCGAAGAGCCGCCGCTGGTTCGTCTCGTTCTCGGTGAAGAGCAGCGTGGCTGAGCCCTCGACGTGGAACTCGAGCGCGCCGAGATCCGGGTGCGTCGCGCGGGCGGTCCTCCTCCCCCGCGCCCCCTCCACCTCCTCGAGGGCGGGACGGCCCGCGCCCTCCTCGAACGCCCACGTGTTCCGGAACCACAGCGTCGGCAGCAGATGCAGTTCCGCCGGCTCCGGCCCGCGGTTCGTCGCGGAGATCCGGATCAGGATGTCCTCCGGCGAGGCCTTCGCGTACTCGACGAGCACGTCGAAGTAGCGGTCGCCCTCGAACGCGCCCGTGTCGAGGAGCTCGTACTCCATCTCGAGCCGCGAGCGCCGCGCGTTCACCTGCACGAGCTGAGCGTACGGGTAGGCCCGTTGCGGATACTTGTACAGGTACTTCATGTACGAGTGCGTGGGCGTCGAGTCGAGGTAGAAGTAGTACTCCTTCACGTCCTCGCCGTGGTTCCCCTCCGAGTTGTCGAGGCCGAACAGCCGCTCCTTGAGGATCGGGTCCTTCCCGTTCCAGAGCGCCACCGCGAAGCAGAGGCGCTGCTGGTCGTCGGTGATGCCACCGAGGCCGTCCTCGCCCCACCGGTACGCGCGCGACCGCGCCTGGTCGTGCGGGAAGTAGCTCCACGCGTTGCCGCTCCGGCTGTAGTCCTCGCGGACCGTGCCCCACTGGCGCTCGGAGAGGTAGGGGCCCCATTTCTTCCAGGGGGTCCCGTTCGCGGCGGTCTCGGCCAGTCGGTCTCGCTCGGCGTTCATGACGGCCTCCTCCCTCCGGGTTCGCAACAACGGTACCAAGGGGGGCGTGGGCGCCGGAAGGAGATGTCGCGCGAGGCTGCGCGGGATCGTCCCCGGCGCAGGGGTGAGGGGGCGCGGGGGAGAGGGGTAGACTGGGCGCCCGATCAGGGATCGGGCCGCGGCCGGGCGGGCATCCCATTTGCGCCCGGGACTCCCTTCAGGAAAGCGAGGGCTGAAGATGGCACGCATCGAAAAGGACTTCCTCGGCGCGAAGGAGATTCCGGACGACGCCTACTACGGCGTCCAGACCCTCCGCGGCAAGGAGAACTTCCACATCACCGGGATGCCGGTGTCGCGCGAGCCCGCGCTCATCCGGGCATTCGGCTACGTGAAGAAGGCGGCCGCGCTCGCGAACCGCGACCTCGGCGTCCTCGACCGGAAGGTCGCCGACGCCATCGCCGGCGCGTGCGACCGCCTGATCGAGGGCGAGATGCTCGACCAGTTCATCACGGACTTCATCCAGGGCGGCGCGGGCACCTCGACCAACATGAACGCGAACGAGGTGATCGCGAACCTCGCGCTCGAGAGCCTCGGGCACCGGAAGGGCGAGTACGAGCACGTGAACCCGAACGACCATGTGAACTTCGGGCAGTCCACGAACGACGTCTACCCGACGGCGCTCCACCTCGCGCTGATCCTCCGCCTGGACGGCTTCGTGGCCGCCCTGCGGCGCCTGCAGGACGCGTTCTTCGCGAAGGCGAGGGAGTTCGACCGGGTCCTCAAGATGGGGCGTACGCATCTCCAGGACGCGGTGCCCATGTCGCTCGGCCGCGAGTTCCACGGCTGGGGCACGACGATCGGCGAGGAGGCGCAGCACCTCGCGGACGCCCAGCGGCACATGCTGCAGGTCAACCTCGGCGCGACGGCGATCGGCACCTCGGTGACGGCGGCGCCCGGCTATCCCGCTCTCGCGACCCGCTATCTCGCGCAGCTGACCGGCCTCGGGTTCACGCTCGCCGGGGACCTCGTCGAGGAGACGTCCGACACCGGCACGTACGTGCTGGTCTCCGGCGCGCTGAAGCAGACCTCCGCGAAGCTGACGAAGATCTGCAACGACATCCGCCTGCTCGCGTCGGGCCCGCGTTGCGGGCTGAACGAGATCAACCTGCCGCAGATGCAGCCGGGGAGCTCGATCATGCCGGGCAAGGTCAATCCGGTGATCCCGGAGGTCGTGAACCAGGTCGGGTTCCTCGTGATCGGGCTCGATCTCACCGTCACGCTCGCCGCTTCCGCCGGCCAGCTCCAGCTGAACGTGATGGAGCCCGTGATCGCGTTCGCGCTCTTCTCGTCGATCGCGACGATGGAGCGCGCCGTCGAGAGCCTTCGCGTGAACTGCGTAGAGGGCATCACCGCCAACGCGGATCGAACGCGCGAGATGGTGCTCAACTCGCTCGGCATCGTGACGGCGCTGAAGCCGAAGCTCGGCTACAAGAAGTGCGCGGAGATCGCGCGCGAGGGCTACGAGACGGGCAAGTCGCTCCACGACATCGTCGTCAAGGAGCGGAAACTGCTCACAGAGCAGCAGTGGGACGGGATCTTCTCGTTCGAGAACCTGATCGAGCCCAAGTTCGAGCAGTAGTCCGGGGAGGACGCCATGGACATCGCGATCCTGCTCGAGTTCGCCGTCGTGCTCGCCGCCATCTGGATGGGGGCGCGGTTCTCCGGCGTGGGGCTCGGCCTCTGGGGGGCGGTGGGCCTCCTCGTCCTCGTCGTCGGGTTCGGCGTCACGCCGACGTCGCCGCCGATCGACGTGATGCTCATCATCCTCGCGGTCATCATGGCCGCCTCGGTGATGGACGCGGCGGGAGGCATCGACTTCCTCGTGCGGATCGCCGAGCGGATCATCCGCGCGAACCCGAAGTACGTGACGATCGTCGCCCCGCTCACGACGTGGACCTTCTCGTTCGTGGCGGGCACGGGCCACATCGTGTACCCGCTCCTGCCCGTGATCTACGAGACCGCGCACCAGAGCGGGATCCGGCCGGAGCGCCCGATGGCGGTGGCGACGATCGCCTCGCAGCAGGCGATCACGGCGAGCCCCGTCGCCGCGGCGACCGCCGCGATGATCGGGCTTTTCTCCGAGAAGGGGCTCGCGGGCTTCGGCCTTCCCCAGATCCTGATGATCTGCGTCCCGTCGACGCTCGCGGGCGTCCTCGCGGCGGCGATCGTCTCGATGTTCGTCGGGAAGGACCTCAAGGACGACCCGGAGTACCAGGCCCGGCTCAAGTCGGGCGAGATCCCGGCGCCCAAGGCCGCCGCCGAGCGGCCGCCGCTGAAACCCGTCGCGAAGCGCGCCGCATACCTCTTCCTCGGCGGCGTCGCGCTGGTGGTGCTCTTCGGCTTCTTCCCGGGGCTGCGGCATCTTCCCGGCGCGGAGGAGCCGCTCGCGATGCCGGTCGTGATCGAGATCGTCATGCTCGCCGTCGCGGCCCTGATGCTCCTGGTCACGAAGATCCCCGTCGACGAGGTCCCCAAGACGGCGACGCTCCGCGCCGGCGTCGTGGCGGTGATCGGGATCTTCGGGCTCGCGTGGCTCGGCGACAGCTTCATCGAGGCGAACAAGGGCGTGATCGTGCCGGCGATCGAGCGGTGGACGAAGGCTGCGCCGTGGTCGTTCGCGTTCGGGCTCTTCTTCGCCTCCGTCCTGCTCTACAGCCAGGCGGCGACGACGCGCGCGCTGATGCCTCTCGGCCTCGCGCTCGGCATCCCGCCGCAGTTCCTGTGCGGGATGTTCCCGTCGGTCAACGGCTACTTCTTCATCCCGACCTACGGCTCGCTGATCGCTGCCATCAACTTCGACCGGTCAGGGACCACGCGGATCGGGAAGTACGTTCTCAACCACTCCTTCATGATCCCGGGCCTCGTGGCCACCGGCGTGGCGGTGACCACCGGGCTGCTCCTCGCCAAGGTCCTCTTCTGAGGGCGCCATGCGACGGCGACAGGTCCGGCGGCCGGCGCTCCTCGGCGCGGTGGTCCTCTGCGCCGCGGCGCTCTGCCGCACCGCGACCGCCCAGGAGGCTCTCGCGCAGGAGGAGCCGCCGCCCACCTCGGTCGAGAAGAGCGGCGTTCCGATCGAGCGGGCGTACGAGGAGCCGCCGGAGCGCGTCGCGCTCCGCGACGTCGTGCGCGAGTGGCTGAAGGAGGCCCCCCCGTTCCTCCGCGACGCGAAGCTCTCCCTCTACCTGCGCACCTACTACTTCCGCCGCGACCAGTACGGCGACGCCGTGAGCGAGGCGTGGGCGATCGGCGGCGGGCTGGGCGCCAAGTCCGGGTACCTCTTCGAGCGCTTCGCCGTCGGCGCCACGGTCTACACGTCGCAGCCGCTCTACGCCCCCGACGAGCGGGACGGCACGCTGCTCCTCGAGCCGGGGCAGGAGGGGTACACGGTCCTCGGCCAGCTCTACGGCGAGTTCCGGATCACGGACGGCATCCTCGTCGATCTCTACCGCCAGGCCTACAACACCCCCTACATCAACCGGAACGACAACCGGATGACCCCGAACACCTTCGAGGGGTACAGCATCACGGGGCGCCACGGCGGGGAGGAGGGCGAGCCGGAGATCTCGTGGGGCGCGGGCTACATCGCGAAGATCAAGGAGCGCAACTCCGACGAGTTCGTCTGGATGTCCCAGGACGCGGGCGCCACCGTCAAGCGGGGCGTCATCGTGGGCGGCGGGCGGTGGACCCGCGGGGGCACGAGCCTCGGCCTCGTCGACTACTACTGCGAAGACATCATCAACATCCTCTACGCGGAGGGGAAGCACACGTTCGAGATCCGCGAGGGGCTCGGGGCGCTCGTCGCCGCGCAGTTCACGCACCAGGCGAGCACGGGGGACGACCTCCTCACGGGGTCGAGCTTCTCCACGAGCCAGTTCGGCGCGAAGGGGGAGGCGAGCTTCGGCGGTGCGCTGGTTTCCTTCGCCTTTACCGCCACGGGCAGCGGCGCGGCGATCCGGAACCCCTGGAGCTCCTGCCCCGGCTACACGGCCGTGCAGGTGCTCGACTACAACCGCGAGGGCGAGCAGGCGTTCCTCGTCAAGGCCGTCTACGACTTCTCGAAGGTCGGCCTCTCGGGCATCACGTTCTACGCGCTCTACGTGCACGGCTGGGACCGGGAGGACGGCCTCGACGAGGACGAGGTCGACCTCGACCTGCAGTGGCGTCCGGCGGCCAAGTCGCTGGAGGGGCTCTCGATCCGCATCCGGTTCGCGCACGTGTGGCAGCGCGGCCCCGACGACGACACGCAGCAGGACTTCCGCGTGATCGTCAACTGGGACTTCTGAGGTTACCGGGGCGGGCCGAGCGCGCGGAGCGCGGGCACGAAGACGAGCCAGGTCAGCGCGAAGATGACGAGGATGCCCGCGAGGTTGAGCCAGAGCCCGGCCTTCATCATCTGCGGCATCCGCACGAGGCCGGTGCCGAAGACGATGGCGTTCGGAGGCGTGCCGACGGGCATCATGAAGGCGCAGCTCGCCGCGACCGTCGCCGGGACCAGCAGGAGCCCCGGCCGGATCCCGAGCGCCGGGGCGAGGGCCGCGAGGATGGGCAGCATCGTGGCCACCTGCGCCGTGTTGGACGTGACCTCCGACATGAACGTCATGATGGCGATGACCGCGAGGACGACCGCCCACGTCGGCCAGCCGGCGAGACCTGCCGCGAGGCTCCCGATGTAGCCGGGCACGCCGTTGGCCTCGATCGCGGAGGCCAGCGCGAGCCCGCCGCCGAACAGGATCAGCACCCCCCAAGGGAGCTTCACGGCATCCGTCCAGTCCATGACCCGCTTGCCCGCCGCGCGGTCGACGGGAATCAGGAAGAGCGCGATCGCCGCCGTGATCGCGATGCCGGCATCCGACAGTCCCGCCAACGGCGCCGCTCCGCCGATCTTCCAGCGTGAGAGCAGCGGCGCCGTGATCCACAGGAGCGCCGTGACCACGAAGACGACGAGGGTCACGCGCTCGCCCCGGCTCATCGGTCCGAGCCGCGCCCACTCCTCGCGGACGTACTCGCGCCCCCCTTCGATCTCGCCCATCCTCGTGGGGAACATCACCGTGGTGTTCAGGAACCACGCGAGCGGCAGGAAGATGGCGGCGACGGGCAGGCCGATCCGCATCCAGTCGAGGAACGACACCTTCGCGCCGGAGGTCTGCTCGACGAACCGGACGAGGATCCCGTTCGGCGGCGACCCTACGATGGTCCCGAGCCCGCCGATAGACGAGGCGTAGGCGACGCCCAGGAGGGCGGCGAGCGCGAAGTTGCGCAGGTCGCGATCCGACTCGGGGATGCCGCCCGTCTCGGCGAGCCCCTTGCCGGAGCGCCGACGGAGCGCGACGTCCACGACGGAGAGGACGATCGGGACCATCATGGCGCAGGTCGCGGTGTTCGAGACCCACATGCTGATGAACGCGGTCGCGCCCATCAGCCCGGCGACGATCGCCTTCGGCCGCGTCCCGACGAGCCGCAGCGTGGCGAACGCGATCCGCCGGTCGAGTCCCCAGCGGGCGATGGCCCGGGCGAGGACGAAGCCGCCGAGGAAGAGGTAGATCACGTCGGCGCCGTAGTTCGCGGTGGTCTTCCCGAGGGGCAGGATGCCGAGCATCGGGAAGAGGGCGATCGGCAGCAGCGCCGTCACCTCGATCTCGACCGCCTCGGTCAGCCACCACGCGGCCATCCAGGCCATCATGGCGAGCGTCGCCCGGCCGGCATGCGAGAGGGGGACGATCTCCCCCCCCGCGGCGCGGTACTCGGCCGGCAGGATCCCGTAGAGGAGGGCTGCCGCAGCGGGACCGGCCACGACCCCGATGCGTCGGAAGCGTCGCTCGAGCCCCGCGCCGGGCCCGTCGGCAACCGCGCCTGCTTCGGTCACAGGCGCAAGGTATCGCATGGCCGGGACGAGGCTCCCCCCCGCGCCCCCCCTATTCCGACATCAGCTTCTTCCGCGCCTGCGCGAGGGCCTTCTTCCGCTCGGGCGTCAGAGCCGGCGGCTCGAGGTCGAGATCCTTCACCGCCTTCGCGACGACACCCGAGACGAGGGCCCGGGCCGCCCACTTGTGGTCGGCCGGGATGATGTGCCACGGGGCCCACTTCGTGCTCGTGGCCGAGAAGCAGTCCTCGAAGGCCTTCCGGTAGTCCTTCCAGTAATCGCGCTCCGCGAGGTCGGCCTCCGAGAACTTCCAGTGCTTCTCGGGGTTGTCGAGACGCTCGAGGAAGCGGCGCTTCTGCTCGGCCTTCGAGACGTTGAGGAAGAACTTGAGGATCACGGTGCCGTTGCGCACGAGGTGGCGCTCGAAGCGGTTGATGTCGTCGTAGCGCCTCTGCCAGAAGGCCTCGTCCACCTTCCCCGGCGGCAGCTTCCCGAGGTACTCCGGGTGCACCTTCACCACGAGCACGTCCTCGTAGTAGGAACGGTTGAAGATGCCGATCCGGCCGCGCTCCGGCAGCGCCCGCATGTAGCGCCAGAGGAAGTTGTGGTCCAGCTCCTCGGCGGAAGGCTTCTTGAACGCGAAGACCTGGCAGCCCTGCGGGTTCACGCCCGACATGACGTGCTTGATCGTGCCGTCCTTGCCGGCCGCGTCCATGGCCTGGAGGACGATCAGCACGGAGTAGACGTCGCTCGCATAGAGGAGCTCCTGCGCTTCCGCGAGCTCCGCGCGGTTCTCCTCGAGCTTCCCGGACGCCATCGCCTTGAGCTCGTCCTTGTCGTACTCCTTGAGCTCCGGGATGATGTCGAGGCCCGGATCGTAGTCGTCGAGGTCCACCTTGCTGCCGGGCTTCACCCGGACCGCCTTCAGGATCTTGCCGCGCATCATCGGAGCCTCCTTCGCGCCGAGCATGATGGCACAGCGCGGACCGGGGGGCCAAGAACGTCCGCCGGCGCGCCATCCGCCGGCCGGCCGCCGCGCCGCGCGATCGGACCGGTAGCGTCGTATCCGCTTTTCCGCGCGAATTCGCGCGCCGTCATCGCGACTCCCCGAACGTGGAGTGAGCCCGGCGCGGCGGTATACTGCGGCCGCGAGGGCGGAGGAAGGCCTATGGACGTTCGTTCACGGATCGGGCGCTGGGGTGCGGCTCTTGTTCTCATCCTTGCCGGGGCTTGCGCGAAGAAGAAGGAGGAGCCGCCGCCGCCGCCGCCTCCGGCCGTCATCGTCGCGGTCGCGGCGGCGATGGATGTCCCGGTCACCTTCGAGTCGGTCGCCCAGACCGTCGCGGAGGACACGGTGGACATCAAGGCCCGCGTCGCGGGCGTCCTCCTCACGCAGCAGTTCGAGGAGGGCAAGCGGGTCACCAAGGGCGCCGTGCTCTTCACGATCGATCCGCAGGAGTACGAGGCGGCGCTCCTCGCCGCGAAGGCGAGGCTCGCGAAGGCGGAGGCGGACCTGAAGCTCGCGAAGGAGCAGGTCACCGTCCGCGCCGCCGAGGCGGCGGTCGAGCAGGCGAAGGCGAAGCTCAGGAAGGCCACGGAGGACGTCAACCGGCTCACGCCGCTGGCCGCCGCGGACGCGGTGCCGGAGCAGGATCTCGACACCGCGAAGGCCGCGCTCGACGTCGCGAAGGCAGACCTCGACGCCGCGGAGGCGAATCTCGTCAACGCGAAGCTCATGGAGGAGGTCGGCGTCCTTGTCACGACCGCGGCGGTCGAGGGCGCGAAAGCGGACGTGACGCAGGCGGAGCTCGACCTCTCGTACTGCACGATCACGTCGCCGATCGACGGCCTCGTCGGCCGCGCGCTGGTCTCGACCGGCAACCTCGTGGGGCGCGGGGAGTCCACGCTGATCGCCACGGTCAGCACCGTCGATCCGATCCGCGCGTCGTTCACGATCTCGGAGCAGGAGTACCTCCGCCTCGGGAAGGCCGGGAAGGAGAAGGAAGACCCCGCGCCGTTCCACCTGACGCTCGCGGACGGGACGCCCTACCCGCACGAGGGGAAGTTCGTCGTCGCGGAGCGCGAGGTGGACATCCGCACCGGCACACTCGTCGTGGAGGCGAGGTTCCCGAACGCGGAAGGGCTGCTCAGGCCGGGCCAGTTCGGCCGCGTCAAGGTCGTCGCCGAGACCATCAAGGGCGCCGTCGTCATCCCGCGGCGCGCGGTGATGGAGCAGCAGAGCGCGAAGGTCGTCTACGTGGTGAAGGAGGACAAGACGGTGGAGATGCGCACCGTCACCCTCGGCGAGCGGTTCGAGGACGGCGTGGTGGTGCGCGAGGGCGTCAAGGCTGGCGAGGGAGTCAAGGCCGGCGAGAGCGTGATCGTGGAAGGCATGATGAAGGCGCGCCCGGGCCAGCCGGTCACGCCGACGGCGGGGAAGCCGGCGGGTGCGGGCGGAGGGGAGCAGTAGCGTGCGGAGGCCGGCCGTCCTCTGCGCCCTCGCGCTCGCGGGCGCGTGCCGCGTCGGCCCCGAGTACGCCCGTCCCGAGTACGCGACGCCGGGGCAGTTCCGCGGCGACGTCGAGCCGGCGGCGCCGGATGCGAAGACGATGGGCGACCTCGCCTGGTTCGATGTCTTCGAGGACGACGCGCTCCGCGAGCTGATCCGGATCGCGGTCGAGGAGAACTACGACGCCCGCCTCGCGGCGGAGCGCATCCTCGAGGCGCGCGCCCTCTACGAGGTCGCGCGCGGCGCGGAGCTCCCCACGGTGGACGGCGGCGCCTCGGCGGCCTACACGGGCGTCACGCGGAACGGGATCCCGGCGTTCCCGACAGGCGACCGCGACGGAATGCAGTACGCCTTCGGCGCCGCGTTCTCCTGGGAACTCGACTTCTGGGGCCGCCTGGACAGCGCGACCGACGCGGCCCGCGCCGAGCTGCTCGCGACCGAGGAGGACCGCCGCCTCGTCCTGCAGGTGCTCGTGACGGACCTCGCGCGCGCCTACTTCGAGATGCGCGAGCTGGACATGGAGCTCGAGATCGCGCAGGCCACCCTCGCCTCGCGGAAGAAGTCGCTCGATCTCGTGGTGCTGCGCAACCAGGAGGGCGTCGCGAACCTGGTCGAGGTGCGGCAGGCGGAGGTCCTCGTCACCACCGCGCAGCAGCAGATCCCGGACACGGAGCGCCAGATCGAGCAGAAGGAGAACGAGATCTCGACGCTCCTCGGCCGGAATCCGGGGCCCGTCGCGCGCGGCCGTGCGCTCGTCGAACAGGGCGTCCCCGACGCGGTCCCGGCCGGGCTCCCGTCCGCGCTTCTCGACCGGCGCCCCGACATCCGCGCGGCCGAGCAGCGCCTCATCGCCGCGAACGCGCAGATCGGGGAGGCGAAGGCGCTCCTGTACCCGCGGATCGCGCTCACCGCGAGCGGCGGCTTCGCGAGCGAGGATCTCGGCGACCTTCTCGACGGGGCCTCCTCGTTCTGGGACGTCGGGCTCGCGCTCACCCAGCCGATCTTCAACGGCGGACGCCTGCGCGCGAACGTGCGGGCGACGGAGTCGCGGCAGCGCCAGGCGGTGATCCTCTACCTCCAGACTCTCCAGCTGGCCTTCCGGGAGGTGAGCGACGCGCTCGTCGGCTACCGGAAGCTGCGCGAGTTCCGCGACCAGCAGGAGATCCTCACGAAGACCCTCGAGGACCAGCAGCGGCTCTCCAACATGCGCTACCGGGGCGGCGTGACCGCCTACCTCGAGGTTCTCGACACGGACCGGCAGCTGTTCGACGCGCAACTCGGGCTCGCGCAGGCGCAGCGGAACGAGATCCTCGCGCTCGTGGCGCTCTACCGCGCGCTCGGCGGCGGCTGGGTGGACACGCAGGCGGAGCCCGCCGCGCCAGGGCCCCCGGAGCCCCCCCCGAACGAGCCCGCCGGGGAGCCCCCGACGGTCAAGAGGAACTGAACGATGGCGGACTTCTTCATCCGGCGGCCGATCGTCGCCATCGTCATCTCGATCCTGATCGTGCTGCTCGGCGTGGCGACGCTCTCGCGCCTGCCGACCGAGCAGTACCCGTTCCTCGCCCCGCCGAACATCCGCGTGACCGCGAACTACCCCGGCGCGTCCGCGGAGGCCGTCGAGCAGTCGGTCGCGACGCCGATCGAGCAGGAGGTCAACGGCGTCGACAAGATGATCTACATGAAGTCCTCGAACACGAGCGACGGGCGCATGC
The DNA here is from genome assembly GCA_023150495.1 of Planctomycetota bacterium. Classification (GTDB taxonomy): domain Bacteria; phylum Planctomycetota; class PLA2; order PLA2; family PLA2; genus PLA2. Next base: position 1,368 of record JAKLKT010000035.1, on the reverse strand, counting down.
TGCTCGACATCAACTTCGAGGTCGGCATGGACCAGGACATGGCGAACGTCCTGGCCCAGAACCGCGTCTCCGCCGCGCAGGCGCGTCTCCCGCAGGAGGTCATCCAGCAGGGCGTCACGGTCAAGAAGCAGAGCCCGAGCATCCTCATGGTGATCTCGCTCTACTCGCCGAACGGCACCTACGACGCCAACTACCTCATCAACTACTGCGGCATCAACCTGCGCGACGAACTGCTGCGCATCCCCGGCGTCGCGCAGGTCGATCTCTTCGGAGGCACCGACTACGGGATGCGGATCTGGCTCGACCCCCCGAAGCTCGCGAAGCTCGGCCTGACGCCGGCGGACGTCATCTCAGCGATCAAGGAGCAGAACCTCCAGGCGCCGGCCGGGAGCGTCGGCGGCGCGCCGACGCCCCCCGACCAGCAGTTCACCTACACGGTCAGCGCGCCGGGCCGGCTCGTCACGACGGAGGAGTTCGAGAACATCATCATCCGCCAGAGCGCGGAGGGCGCCGTCGTCCGCATCAAGGACATCGGGCGCGCGGAGCTCGGCTCGCAGAACTACACGTCGTTCGGCCGGCTCGACGGGAAGCCCGCCGGCGCGATGGCGGTCTACCTGCTGCCCGGCGCGAACCAGCTCGCCGCCGCCGAGACGATGTACGAGACCATGGCTAAGGCGAAGGAGCTCTTCCCGCCGGACATGGACTACAAGATCGTCTACGACACGACGCCGGCGGTCGAGGCGTCGATCCACGAGATCAAGAAGACCTTCGTCGAGGCGCTGATCCTCGTCACGCTGGTCGTCTTCATCTTCCTCCAGAACTTCCGGATGACGATCATCCCGCTCATCACGGTGCCTGTGTCGCTCATCGGGACGTTCATCTTCTTCCCGCTCCTCGGGTTCTCGCTCAACACGCTCTCGATGTTCGGCCTCGTGCTGGCGATCGGAATCGTCGTGGACGACGCGATCGTCGTCGTCGAGGCGGTCGCGCACCACATCGAGCACGGCAAGAGCCCGAAGGACGCGACGATCGCGGCGATGAAGGAGGTCTCCGCGCCGGTCATCGGCATCGCGCTGATCCTCTCCGCGGTCTTCCTGCCCGTCGCGTTCATCGAGGGCCTCACGGGCCGCATGTACAAGCAGTTCGCGCTGACGATCGCGATCTCGGTGCTGATCTCGGCGTTCAACGCGCTGTCGCTCACGCCCGCGCTGTCCGCGATCTTCCTCAAGCCGCACAAGCCCATGCGGGGGCCGCTCGGGCTCTTCTTCAAGGGATTCAACAGGGTCTTCGACGTCACGACGAAGGGCTACGTGAGCGTGTCGCGCCTGCTCGTGCGCCACGGGATCATGACGATCGTGCTCGTCGGCG
>JAKLKT010000751.1 GCA_023150495.1 Planctomycetota bacterium | reverse complement strand
TCCGCACCGGCTCGCCGCGCACGCTCGCGTCGCCGCCCGCCGCGTCGGCCGCGACGAGGTCGATCGCCCCGAGGAGCGCGTCGAGCGTCGCGCCGACGGCGCCCTCGCGCAGCTCCTCGGCGGTGAGGAGGGGGGCGCTCCCGCCGCCGCCCCCGCACCCCCCGACGATCGCACCGAGCAGGATGATGAGTTTCCTCGACATGACGGGATGGGGTACGGGGAAGGGAGCACGCGCCGTGCCGCCCGGCCCTACTCGGGCCAGGCCTTCGTCCCGTTCTCCTGGAACCACGCCTTGAAGGCCGCCGCGCTGTCGAGGCCCTCGCCCGTGAACGCCTTGAGCGTCTCGTTCATGGCCGGGCGGAGCGCCTCGTACATCCTCATCTGCGGGGTCTCCGGGGCCTTTCCCGCGGCATCGTCCGTGACCTTGCCGTAGAGGTCGACGAGCTTCTTCACCGCGGCCTTGCGCTTGTCCTGCTTCACCTTCGGGTACTTCCCGCACCCGCGGACCGCCGCGGCCGCGACCTCCGGCGCCTTGTCGAACGCGATCTTGAGCAGCGGATCGAGCGCCTCCTCGTCGCCGCAGGCGCCGAGGGACTCGGCCATCGCGACCCGCAGCGGGTCGTCCTTCGTCGAGCTCTTGTACTCCTTGAAGAGCATCGCCATGCCGGGCTCGCCGCCGGCCGCGAGGATCTCGCAGAGGCAGCGCTTGTAGTGCACGTCCTTCTTGTACTTCTTCTCGAAGCCCTGCTGGATCACGAAGCGCACCGACTTGCCGGTCTCCGGCCCGAACCGCTTCATCAAGGGCACGAGCCGGTCGCGCACGCTCTCGATGGAGACGGACTCGTTGCGGAGGGTGGCGTAGTAGTCGCGGATGATGGGATTCGCCGCAGCGTCGGCCTGGTCGTCCGCGAACGCCCCGGCCGCGAGAAGGAGAACAGCCACGTATCTCATTGCTCGATCAACTCCCTGTCCGTCGCCGGCTGGTAGAAGAACCACGTGCTCCCGATCCCGATCAGCGTGATCGCGCGCTCCTCGGTGCCCGCGGAGGTCGAGAGATGGACCCTCGCGCGCGCCCACACGCCGTGATAGTCGATGTCCGCGATCTTGCACGCCTTCACGACCGGCAGGGCCGCGGGGTCCTTGCGCGCGCGCTCGTAGAACGCGGCGAGCGCCCCCGGAGCCCCCTCTGCGTCGCGGAAGAGCGGCGTGTAGGTCGTCCAGAAGACCTTCCGGAAATGGTGCAGGTTGATCGCCTTGCCCGTGCCGCCGCACTCCTCGCAAAGGGCGCCGCCGCCGAGCTTCCCCTTTCCCTGGCAGACGCGGTGGCGGAAGACGAGCTTCTCCGGCCGCAGCGACTGGTAGTAGTCCTGGATGCGCGCGTGGATCGCGGCGAGGTCCTTCTTGCCGCCCGCGTCGTCGTAGGGCGCGTCGGGCAGCGTCACGTCCGCGGGCGAGGCGGGCGGGCCCTCCGCGGGGAAGGAGGGGGGCGCGGGGGGAGGCGGCGGTTCCGCCGGCTTCGGTGCCGGCTCCGG
>JAKLKT010000750.1 GCA_023150495.1 Planctomycetota bacterium | reverse complement strand
CCTCCCCTTCCTGCGCCTCGATCTCGCGGACGCGGCGCGCGCGGCCGTCCGCGCCGATGCCGCGCGCGCGCGCCGGCTCGCGATCCTCCTCACCTCCGGCGCGGCCCTCGCGCTCCTCGCGGGAGGGATCGCGTCGTTCGCCGCGCTCCGGCGGAAGCAGCGCCTCGACGCGCGCAAGCAGGCGTTCACGTGCGCGGTCACGCACGAGCTCAAGACGCCGATCGCGAACATCTCGCTCTACGCGGAGACGCTCCGCGACCACGGCCCCGCCGACCCGGCGAACGTGCCGCGCTTCGCCGGGATCATCCTCGCGGAGGCGGAGCGGCTGCGGCGGCGCGTGCAGGAGGTGCTCGACGTCGCGACGGGGCAGAAGCTCGTGCCCGCGCGCCGCGGCCGGTTCGTCCCGGCCGCGACCGTGCGCGAGGTGTGCGAGGAGTACCGCTCGCGCGGCACGACGGTCGAGCTCCGCGCGGAGGACGCGGCCGCGCGCGGGGTCGAGCCGCTCTTCCGACGGGCGTTCGACGCGCTGCTCGACAACGCGGGGAAGTTCGCGCCGGGACGGCCCGTGCGCGTGGACCTGCGCCGCGCGAACGGCCGCGTCGTCGTCGAGGTCGCCGACGAGGGGCCGGGGATCCCCGCGGCGGAGCGGGAGAGGGTGTTCGAGCCCTTCGTCCGCCTCGGGGACGAGTGGACACGGTCGGTCCCGGGCACCGGGCTCGGGCTGACGCTGGTCCGGCAGTGCGTGGAGGGGTGCGGGGGAACCGTGTCGATCGGCGAGGCGGAGGGCGGCGGCGCGCGCGTCGCGATCGAGCTGGAGGCGGCGGATGGCTAGGATCCTCGTCGTCGAGGACGACGCGAACCTCGCGCAGGGGCTGCGCTACAACCTCGAGCGCGCGGGGTACGAGGTCGTGCACGCCGCGAAGGGCCCCGAGGGGCTTCGGCTCGCGCGGGAGGCGACCCCCGACCTCCTCATCCTCGACCTGATGCTCCCCGGCCTCCACGGCTTCGAACTCCTCGCGCGGCTCCGCGAGGGAGGCTCGCGCGTCCCCGTGATCATCCTCACCGTGCAGGACGCCGAGGTGGACAAGATCCGCGGTTTCGACGCGGGCGCGGACGACTACCTGACGAAGCCCTTCGGCATCGGCGAGCTGCTGGCGCGGATCCGCGCGCGGCTGCGCAAGGAGGGCGACCCGGCGGAGGTCGCGGTCGCCGGCGGCGTGCTTCGGCTCGAGGCGCTCGTGTTCGAGCGCGGCGGCGAGCGCGTGCCGCTCACCCCCACCGAGGCCGACATCCTGCGCGCGCTCTGCAGGCGCCGCGGGGACCCGGTGCGGCGAGAGGAGCTGCTCCGGTCCGTCTGGGGCGTCGCGGATCTCGTGACGCGCACGCTCGACACCCACGTCACGCGGCTGCGGCGGAAGATCGAGCCCGACCCCGCGCAGCCGCGCCACATCCTCACGGTGCACGGCGTCGGCTACCGGCTCGTGCCATGAAAGGGAGTGCCATGCGATACGCACTGCTTCTCGCGACCTTCGCT
>JAKLKT010000034.1:12574-18276 GCA_023150495.1 Planctomycetota bacterium | reverse complement strand
AGGACGGCCGCTTCCTCCTCGACGGGCTCCCGCCGGGCCGCCTCGACGTGCGCGTGACCTCCGGCGACGCGACCGCGACCGCGCAGGCGGACCTCCGCGCGGGCGAGGAAACAGACCTCGGCGACCTCACGCTCCGCGAGGGGGCGACGATCACCGGGTTCGTCACCGGCCCGGACGGGGCGAGGATCCGGCGGTACAAGGTGTGGAGCTGGCCGAGCATCGGCGTCGTGGAGGCCGACGGGTCGTTCCGCATCGCGGGGCTCGAGAGGGACCGCGAGTGCGCGGTCGTCGTGGAGGCCGGCAACGTGACGAAGACCCTTCCGGCGGTGCGCGCGGGCACGGAGGGTCTGGAAATCCGGCTCGACGACTACGCCACGATCGAGGGTCGCTTGGTCGCGCCCGAGGGCGACGAGCTGCCGCCGGACCTGTCGATGGCCTGCGCGCCGGCCGCGGGGCGCAGCTCGCGCCCGTACTTCGACATCACGCTCTACGTCGACGGCACGTTCCACGTCGCCGTCCCGGCGGGCCGCTACGTGGTGAGCGCCGACGGGGCACCGTACGCGCGGGCCGAGGCGCCGGTCGAGGCGGTCGCCGGGGCGACCGCGCGGGCCGAGCTCCGCCTCGTGCGCGGGGGCAGGGTCGAGGTGAACGTGGAGGGCCCGCTGGCCGGCGAGAAGGTCCTCGTCACGCTGTCGGGCGGCGCGCCGGGGGCGAAGCCGATCAGCCGGACGGGCGATGGGCCCCGATTCGACGGCGTCCCGCCGGGCGAGTACACGGTCGAGGCGAGGACGTTCGAGCCGGGCTTCCGCGGCACGTCGCAGGTCATCGCGGTGCGCGCCGGCGAAACGTCGCGGTGCGGTCTCGCGCTCATCGCCACGGGGGAGCTGATCGTCCGCGCGGGGGCGGGCACGGCACTCTCGCTCCTCGATCCCGCCGGGCGGCCGGTGGAGACGTCGCGCGAGGAGCGCAGCGCCATCCTCCAGCGACTCTGGGAGGCCGCGGGCCGCCCGGAGCTCGATCAGCGGGGTCGCGAGGCGTTCACGGCGCAGGTGGATCAGGCGCTCGCGGCTGCCGATGCGGACGGTACGTGGCGGCGCCTCGCGCTCTTCCCGGGCGAGTACGTCGTCGTCGCGGGGGAGCGGCGCGAGAGGGTCACGGTGCGGGGCGGCCGGACCACCGAGCTCGACCTCCGGTGAGTTGTTAGTGGTACGGAGCCTGGCACCGTACCGCTAGTACCGGCGGAGGAGGCGGCGCCAGAGCGGGCGCTCGGCCTCCGGCTTCGGACCGAGGTCGAAGTGGTCCGCGAGCAGCTTCCGCACCACGCCCACCGCGCGGATCCCCTCGGCCGTCGCGTGGTAGTTGAGCACGAGGCGGTGGCGCACGATGTCCGGCGCGAGCGCGAGGACGTCGTCCAGCCGGACGGCCATCCGGCCGTGCAGCAGCGCGCGCGCCCGGCACGCCGTGCCCAGCGCCTGCGCCGCGCGCGGGCTCGCGCCGAACGCGATCCAGTCGCGGACGAACTGCGGCGCCGAGGGCTCCTCGGGCCGGGTCCGGCGCACGAGCGAGACGATCTTCTCCTCGAGGTCCTTCGGGAGCTCCACCTTCGCGGCCTCGGCGGCGAACTCCGCCACGTCCCTCGCCCCGAGCACCGGCGCCGCACGCTGCGCCACGGGACGCGTCGTCCGCCGCGCGATCCGCCGCTCCTCGTCCGCCTCCGGGTACTCGATCCGGATGCGGAACATGAACCGGTCGAGCTGCGCCGCCGGCAGCGGGTAGGTCCCCTCCTGCTCGATCGGGTTCTGCGTGGCGAGGACGAAGAAGGGCTCCGGGAGCGGGTAGCGCTTGCCGACCGACGTGACCTGCCGCTCCTCCATCGCCTCCATGAGCGCCGCCTGCGTCTTCGGCGGCGTGCGGTTGATCTCGTCGGCCAGCACGATGTTCGCGAAGACCGGGCCCGGGAGGAAGCGGAACGAGCGCGTGCCCGCATCCCGGTCCTCCGCGAGCACCTCCGTGCCGGTGATGTCGCTGGGCATCAGGTCGGGCGTGAACTGGATGCGCGCGAACGAGAGGTCGAGCGCCTCCGCGAGCGAGGAGATGAGCAGCGTCTTCGCGAGGCCCGGCACGCCGACGAGGAGCGCGTGATTCCGCGTGAAGATGCAGATGAGCATCTTCTCGATCACGTCGTCCATGCCGACGATCTTCCTCCGGAGCTCCTCCTGGACCCTCCGGGCCGCCTCCTCCCAGCGCGTCACGGGGCTCAATTCCTCTTGTTCTCCTTGTACCACTTGTTCATCCGGTCGATCACCGCCTGGCTGATGTCGAGGGAGTCCTCGTGGCAGAGGACCCGGCGCATCACGAGCTCCTGCTGGACGTCCTGGTCCGTCGCGAGCTCGATCGGACCCATCTTCGTGAGCAGCACGACCTCGGCGCCGCGCTCCTTCATGACCTCGCGCGCCGTCTGCTGCGCGAGGATCAGCAGCTGCTGCATCGCGCGGTTCAGCTCGTCCTGCTTCCTCGCGAGGAAGATGTTCTTCTCCATCTCGAGGCGCGCGGAGGTCTCCATCGCCTTCTCGAGCTCCTGGTAGTACTCGGGCGTCCGGTCGGCCGGCTTCGCCTCGCGGAGGATCTTCACCTTCTCCTGCAGCTTCGCCAGCTGGTCGGTCAGGCTCTGCTTCTTCGAGGCCTGCTCCTCCTTCAGCTTGTTGATGATGTCCTTGCCCTCGTCGGACTCGTCGATCGTCCGCATCATGTTGAGGACGACGATCCCGGACTTCGTGGGCTGCGGCTTGTCCTGGGCGAGCGCCGCGAACGCGACGATCCCGAGGAGGACGAGGGAGAGGGGAAGGTAGGTTCTCATCCGCGGGATTGTAGCAGCGGCCCGCGACGGCCCGGATCCGGCACCCGGGCTCGCGCGCGGCCCGGCGCGCGGGCTACTTGCCCGAGGCGATCCTCTCGGCCTCGGCCTTCGCCGCCGCGGGGTTGTGGAAGGGCCCGAGCGCCCGGAGCGCCTCGATCCTCTTCCGCGCCTCCGCCTGGGCCTCGGGCGGCAGCGCCGCGATCGCCGCCTCCGCCGCAGCGAGCGGCGCCGCGGCCGCGTCCTTCCACGCGTCGTAGTGCTTGCTCGCGAAGTCCTTCTCGTCCTCGCCGTGGCACTCGTCGCAGGCGGCCATCATGCGCTCGCGAAGGGGCTTCCCCGCCGAGAGGTCCGCGTGGCACGCGAGGCAGTCGAGGTCCGCCATCGGCTTCTCCGCCGTCTCGCGGAGCTTCGCGACCCCGCCATGGCATGCCGCGCACGTCTCCGCCTTCTCGTTCCGGTGGTGGCAGGAGACGCAGTCCGCCTGCTGCACGACCGTCGTGCCGTGCGGCTCCGCGGCGTGGCACTGCGCGCAGTCGAGCTTCGCCTTCAGGAGGTGCGTCGCGTGCGAGAACGGGAGGTCGCGCGCTCGGTCGAGCTTCGTCTCCTCGATCCCCGCATGGCATAGATTCGTACAGTTCTGCTTCGAGGCGACCCGCGGCCCGACGGGGATCGTGGGCGCCTTCCCGCCGAGCGCGGCGAACCCGGCGTTCACGTCCTCCGACGCCTTCCGGAGCAGGTCGCGCAGGTAGGGCAGGTTGTGCACGCCGCGGCTCCCGTCGGCGAGCGCGAGGCTCACGTTCCACGCGGCGGCGTCGTAGTGGCGCTTCGCGGCCAAGGGGTCGCCCTCCCCCTCCTCGCGCTCCTCCCCCATCGCCTCGTGGAGCTTCGAGATCGCCTCCTTCGCCTTCGAAAGGCTCGCCTCCGCCTCCCTCTGCCAGCGCTCCGCCATGCCCGTGAAGCCCGGGCCGTGGCAATCGACGCAGGCGAGCGGATCCGCCTTGAAGGTGGCCTCGGGGGAAGGGGCTCCGGGGAAGGGGGGACGGTGGCAGCCGTTGCAGGTGACGCGCGCGAGGTACATCGCGCTCGGGTTGTCCTTCACGTCCTTCCCGCCGGTGCCGCGGTAGATCGCCGCCGGACCCTTGTGCGTGTCGACGTGGCAGTTCGAGCAGTCGCCCCGGAAGTGCTGCTCGCGCGGCGGCAGCCCGTGCTCGATGCGCGCGTGGCACTCGAGGCAGTTGACCGAGTGGTCGGTCACGTGGTTCTTGTGGAGGAACTCGACGTCGCCGTACCGGTCGAAGTGGTCCTGCGTGTTGTGGCAGGACCCGCACCGCTCGCGGGGCACGTCGCCGGTCCCTCGCGTGACGTCGCCGTGGCAGGAGGCGCACTCGACGCCGCGGTTCAGGTAGTCGGAGTGGCGGAAGGTGAAGTCGCCGAGCTTGATGTCGTCCGGGGGCGGGCCGTGGCAGAGGTTGCAGTCGCCGAGCGCGGGCTCGCCCGCGGCGGTCGGCCCGGGCTTGAAGTGGCAGAGGAAGCAGCTCGTCGTCGTCACCGACACGTGCTCGCCCTGCACGATCTGGGAGTGGCAGGAGGTGCAGCGGAGCTTCTTGCCGCGCTCGAAGCCGATCAGGTGGCTCTTGTGGTCGAACCGGATGCGGCCGAACTGGATCTCCCCCTCGAGCAGCCGTTCCGAGTGGCAGCCGCCGCGCATGCAGGAGTAGTCGCTCACCTCGGCCCAGGGCTTCGTCCCCTCCGTCCGGGTGACGTACTTCGCGAGCTGCGAGAGCGCCTTGAATTTCCCCTCGAAGGTCTCGAGGAGTCCGGGCTCGTAGTGGCAGTCCACGCACGTGACCATGTTGTGAGAGGAGTTCGCCCACGAGTCGACGTAGGTCTCCATGTTGTGGCACGTGCGGCAGAACTGCGGCCTCGTCGTCACCGACATCATCACGTAGGTGCCGCCGCCGCCCACGGAGACGAGCGCCGCGAGCGCGATCGCGAAGACCACGAGCGCGCGCCGGAGGACGCGCCCGGTCACGAGAGCCTCCGGAGCGCCTGGAGCTTCAACGCCGCGAGCGCGGCGAGGAGGAGGAGGAGCGCGGCGAGGCCGGAGAGGAGGATCTTCCGGTCGCGCAGCTTCTTCCCCTCCTTCCCGAGCGTCTCGATCGTCCGGTCCTGCCGCTTGAGCCCGTCCTCGAGGTGCTTCGAGATCGCCGGGATGTCGAGCGAGTGCGAGAGCGGCTCCACGAAGACGAGCGCGCGCTCCGACTCGCGGAGGAGGAGGTCCTCGTGCTCGAGGAAGAGGCCCTTCGCCTTCGCCGCCTCGAGGTCCTGCTTCGTGCGCCGCATCGCGTCCTCGAGGCGCCGCGTCCCGTCGAGGATCGTCTGCGCGGCGGCCTTCGGGGCCTCGTCGTTCCGGTGGCAGTGGCCGCAGTGGCCGACCGCGTCGCCGACGAGCATGTCGCGGTCGGCGACGACGATGTCGTGGGTCCCGTGGCAGGCGGTGCAGTCCTGGCCCGCGAAGCCGAGCGGGTCCTTCGCGGCGTCCTCCTCGTGGCACGCGCGGCAGCGCATGTCCTTCTTCCCCGCGTGCGGGCTCTTCCGGTACTGCTCCGCGGTGTGCTCGTGGCACTGGCCGCACACCTGCACGAGGTCGCGCACCCCGGGCGGCACGGCGCCGTGCGCGCCGTGGCAGTCGGCGCACGCGGGCGCCCCGCGGCTCCCCTCGGCGAGCGCGATGCCGTGCACGCTCTTCTCGAAGCGCGCGACCGTGTCCGCCGGCACGCCGTAGGGCTTCATCCGCGCCTCGTCCGAGTGGCACCTGCCGCACGTCGCGGGCTGGTTCGCGCGC
>JAKLKT010000034.1:0-12557 GCA_023150495.1 Planctomycetota bacterium | reverse complement strand
GCGCCCGCGGGTCGTGCGCGGGGAGGATCCCGTGGACGCCGTGGCAGTCGGTGCAGACCGCGACGTTCTCGTCCCCCTTGCCGAAGAGCGCCTGCCCGTGGATCGACGTCCTGTACTGCACGAGCGGGTCCGTCGCGAGACCGTAGGCGTGCATCCGCTGCGGGTCCGCGTGGCAGTCGCCGCAGAGCGCGGGCACCTTCGCGCGCGCGACCTTCCCGACGAACCCCTTCGCGGGGTCGTGCGACTTCGCCGCGTCCCGCTGCGCGGTCGGGTCGCCGCCGTGGCAGTCGGTGCAGGCGAGCGCCTCCGCGTGGACGGACCCCCTGTGCGCCACCTGCTCCGCGCCGTGGCAGTGCGTGACGCACGACGGCGCCTCCTGCGCGAGCGCGACGGCGGCGGGAAGGAGGAGGAGTGCGAGCGGGATTCTCATGCGACGAACGCCAGCACGAGGAGGAGCGCGATGAGCGCGCCTCCCATGACCTTCAGGAGCATGCGCCTGAGCGGCGTGTCCCTGCGGTCGAGGAACGGCCAGGCGAAGAAGAGGATCCAGAAGAGCGCCGTCGCGACCCGCGCGAAGGGGCCGAGGAGGTCCCTGAGCCCGAGCATCGGGCGCAGGTACCACTCGACGGCAGGGGGCCCCGGGGGCGCCGTGACACTCGCTGCGTCGCCGAGACCCGCGGGGAAGTAGCCCGCGAGGATCGAGAGCAGCGCGAGGAGGAGGAGCGAGAGGATCGAGAGGCGCAGCGTGAAGTGGGGCCAGACCGGCTCGCCGCCGGCAAGGGGCGTCCGGCGCGTGAGGATCTCCTCCACCGCCGCGTGGCCCCGGAGGCCGAGGACGCGGCTCGGATCGGCGCCGACCACCTCCAGCGCGCGGCCCCGCCCGTCGTCGAGCGGCTGGGTGGAGAGACCGAGCGCCTGCACCGCGTCCTTGAGGTCCCGGACGGTGCCCTCGCTCGCGCCGTGCTTCAGGAGGAGGATCATGCGGTCCCCCCTTGCCCGCCGGCTTGCCCGCCGTGCGACAGCCCGTGCCTCCGCACGAGGTAGAAGTGGAACGCCGTCGCCGCCGCCACGAACCAGGGCAGGATCAGCACGTGCGTCGTGAAGAAGCGCGAGAGCGTGTTCGCGCCCATGTCGTCGCCCCCCCGGAGCCACGTGGAGAGGAGAGGCCCGAGGAGCGGGACGGTGTTCAGGAGGTCGAGCCCCGCGCGCGCGGTCCGGAGGCCGAGGTCGTCCCACGGGAGGAGGCGGCCGGTGAACCGGAACGCGAGCGTCGCGAGGAGCAGGAGGCCGCCGACCACCCACTCGTACTCGCGCGGATGGGCGTAGGCGCGGCGGAAGTAGACGTGGCCGAGGTGCAGGAGGACGGCGACGAGGAGCAGCTCGCCCGCCCACGCGTGCGCGCTCCGCATCAGCCACCCGCCGCTCACGGTCCCCTGGAGGAAGCGGAGCGTCTCGTAGGCGCCGTCGGGCTCCGGGTAGTAGTAGAGCGAGAGCAGGATGCCCGTCGCGAGCTCGATCAGGAAGAGGATGAGGATGATCGCGGAGGTCCAGCGCAGGCCCCGGTAGGCCGGCGAGACGCGGACCCGGCCGAGCGCCGAGAGGAACGCGTGGATCCGGGAGCGCGCGCCGAAGAGCGTCCGGCGCATCCGTCTGGTCTCGCCCGCCATCAGGTGCCCCGCACGTAGATCTGCCCGTCGCGGACGACGACCTCGCGGCGGCGCAGCGGCGCCGGCGGCGGGCCGGAGACCACGTTTCCCTGGAGGTCGAACACGCCGCGGTGGCAGGGGCAGACGACCTGCCGCCGCTTCTCGTCCCACTCGACGAGGCACACGTGGGAGTGGGGGCAGGTCGCCGAGAGCGCGACGAACTGGTTCTCGGCCGGCCGGACCACGAGGTACTCCTCGCCGTGGACGAGCTTCGTCCGGGCGCCGTTGACGGGGATCAGGTCCGCCTTGCCGAGCGCCACGTCCCCCCGGGTGGTCCGGGCGCCCGCGGGCGCGCCGAGGTAGAGCGCGAGCGGGCCGAGGAGCGCCGCCGCGACCAGCGCCCCGGTGCTCGCGAGCGCGAAATCCAGCAGGTCCCTTCGCGCGAACGTCCGCGCGATTTCGCGCTCGGAGGGGTCTGCGAGGACGTAGTCGATCGCGGGGTCCGAGACGAGGTCGCGCACCTCCTCCTGGTCGGCCCGCGCGCGCTCCAGAAGGAGCACGAGGCGGCCTGCCCGGCGGGCCCAGCGCAAGGGAAAGGACAATAAATCGATCTTCCGGGCCACCCGCTGGAAATCGGTCTCCGGAAGGTCCGGTTTGCAGACGATGAGCATCCGCGCAGAGCATAGAACAAACGCCGGACCGGTTCTTGCCCAGCGGCGCGTCATTTGCGAAGTTCAGGGCGTGAGCCGCGGGCCCAACGACCACCGGCGCCGGCCGCGGCGGCGCCAGAAGGAGAGTCCATGCGCAGGTTGATGCTTCTCTTGGCCGGCCTCGCCGGTGTCCTCGCGCTGTCGGCAGGTGTCACCGGACAGGACGCCCCGGCGGGCGATCCGACGGCGGGCGCCACCTACATCGGCGCGTCGGCATGCAAGAAGTGCCACATCAAGGAGGACCGCGCCTGGAAGAAGATGAAGCACGCGTCGGCGTGGGACAACCTCCCCGAGAAGTTCCGTGACCCGTCGCAGAAGGACGAGCAGGGACGCGCCTGCATCTCCTGCCACGTGACCGGCTACGGCAAGGAAGGCGGGTTCGTCGACGCCAAGGCTTCCGAGAACCTGCTCTCCGTCCAGTGCGAGGCTTGCCACGGCCCCGGCAGCAAGCACAAGGAGGCGGGCCAGAAGGTGCTCGACGAGAAGCGCGAGAAGTTCAACGAGGGCGAGGCGAAGTTCATCGTGAAGACCACGACGAACTGCACGAACTGCCACAACCCGCACGTCTCCTACGCGGACCAGTACAAGGAGGGCGGCGGCTAGCAGGCCGCCGGGTCCAAGGGACCCCCCCGGTTTCCCTCGATGCGGGCCGCCTCGACCGCGGTTGCTCTCCTTCTTTGTCTCCTGCCGGCCATGGCGGGAGAGGGGGACGAGGCGTGCCTCAAGTGCCACTCCGACAAGGCGGCGCTCGAGAAGGCGCGACAGGACCCGGCGAAGGACATCGGGCGCCTCCTTGTCGACAAGGATCTCTACGGGCGATCCGTCCACGCCTCGCGCGGGTGCGCGGAGTGCCACGACGGGTTCGACAAGCACCCCCACCCGAAGAAGGCCGAGAGCGTCTCCTGCGCCGACTGCCACGAGGACGAGGCGAAGGCGCTCGGGAAGAGCGTCCACGGCAAGGCGCCCGAGGGCCGCCGGGCGCCCACGTGCAGCGACTGCCACGGCACCCACGACGTCCTGAAGGCCACCGATCCCGCGTCGCGGCTCTACCCGCTGAACGTCCACATGGCGTGCGGCAGCTGCCACTTCGAGGACGACCCGGCGACGCTGGACCGCGACGCGATGCTCCTCGAGAAGTACGTGGGCGACGAGCACGGGCACGGCCTCGTCAAGTCGGGGCTCGTGGTCTCCGCGACGTGCGTCGCCTGCCACGGCGGCCACGAGATCGCGGCGAAGGACGACCCGGAGAGCCCGGTGTCGCGCCGGAACGTGGACCAGGTGTGCGCCAAGTGCCACGTCGGCGCCGCCCGCGACTACCGCCGGAGCGTCCACCACCTGCGCTCGACCGGCGACGAGCACAAGGGCGCGACGTGCACCGACTGCCACGCGCCCCACCGGATCCGCAAGGCGAACGACGACTTCCGCCTCGAGTCGGTGAAGTCGTGCAGCCGGTGCCACGACCAGCGCTCCGCGACCTACGGCCAGACCTACCACGGCAAGATCGCGAGCCTCGGCACGGCGGCCGGCTACGGCAACAACCGCGTCGCGACCTGCGGCGCATGCCACGACAACCACGCGATCCTCCCCGGATCCGACCCCGGGTCGAAGGTCCACCCGAGGAACATCGTGGCCACGTGCGGCAAGTGCCACGAGGGCGCGCACGCGGAGTTCGCGACCTACATGGTCCACGCCGACCCGCGCGACGGCGAGCGCTACCCGAAGGTGAACCTCATCTACGTGGTGATGAACACCCTGCTGATCGGGACGCTCATCGTCGGCGGCCTCCACGCGCTGCTCTGGCTCGTCCGGTCGCTCGCCGCCGGCGAGTGGCGCCGGCGCGCGCACGCGCCGGGCCAGCGCCACGTCCGGCGTTGGCGACGCCGCTACGTCACCTTCCACATCTGGATGATGACGTCGGTGCTCACGCTCGCGATGACGGGGCTGCCGCTCCACTACTCGGACCGGCGCTGGTCGCGGGCGGTGATGGGGTTCCTCGGCGGCCCCGCGGTCGCGGGCACGATCCACCGCATCGCGGCGGTCTCGCTCGTGCTGCTCTTCGTGGCCTTCGTCGGCGACCTCGCCCGGCGCATCCTCGTCCGTCGCGAGAAGGGGCTCCTCGCGCCCGAGAACTCGATGCTGCCGCGGTGGAAGGACGTCGCGGACCTCTGGGGCAACCTGAAGTGGTTCCTCTTCCTCGCGCCGCGGCCGAGGTACGACCGCTGGACCTACTGGGAGAAGTTCGACTTCTGGGCGGCGTTCTGGGGCCTCTTCGTGATCGGCGTTTCCGGCCTCATGCTCTGGTTCCCGGTCGAGGCGACGCGCTTCGTGCCGGGCTGGTTCATCAACGCCGCGATCGTCGTTCACGGCATCGAGGCGCTGCTCGACATCGCGTTCATCTTCACGGTCCACGTGTTCCACGCGAACCTCCGCCCGGACAAGTTCCCGATCGACACGATGTTCCTCACGGGCCGGATGCCGGAGAGCGAGTTCCGCCACGACCGGCCGGTCGAATACGAGCGCCTGCGCGACGCGGGCAAGCTGGAGGAGATCTACGCCTCCGAGCCCGCCCGCCGCTCGCGCATCGCCGCCTACGTGATCGGGACGATCGCGCTGCTCGTGGGCTTCTTCTTCGTCGCCGCGATGATCGTCGCCGTCATCGACGGCCCGTGAACGGGATGGGAAGGGGCTCCGGGGACCGCCGGGGATCGGAGGGGCGCTTGACCGCGCGCCGGCCCCCGCGGAAAATCCCCCGCAGCCACGAGGGCGCGCCGGGCTGCGAAGCGGCGTGCGATTTGCGATGATCGCGCGAAAGCCGGGCAATATGGGGATCTCTCTCGCATACCGCGGCGCAGGCCGCGCACTTCTCCTCATCGCCCTCGCGTGCGCCATCGCCGCGGGCGAGGAGGAGCCCCCCCTCAAGGAGGAGGCCGCCGAGCCTGCCGCTCTGCCTCCCCCCAAGGCCGCCGCCGCACCCGCGGAGCAGGAGAAGGCGCGCGAGGACGCCCTCAGGTGGGACGTCGAGGGCTACCTCTACGAGCAGCTCCAGTACGAGCACGCCTCGGGGGAGGCGAGCGACGACGACCTCGACTCGCGCACCGGCGTCCTGCTCGACGCGATCCGCGGCGAGAAGGGCTGGCACGTCCGCCTCAACGCCATGCTCCACTGGGACATGGCGGGGCAGTCCGGGCCGGACGACCCGCTTCGCGACTTCTGGGACCAGTTCGACGGCGACGCGCAGGCGCGCCTCTACGAGGCCTACGTCGACCTCCCGAGGTTCGGGACGGACGACATGTTCCTCCTGCGGGCCGGCCGGCAGTACCTCGAGGAGGAGGTCTTCTTCCAGTTCGACGGCGGCCGCCTCGACATCGATCTCGGCGGGAGCGTCGAGGGGCTCAACCTCTCGGTGATCGGCGGCGTGCCGGTCTACTTCCCCGAGGAGTCGCGGGACGGCGACTGGCTCGTCGGCATCGTCGCGCGCGGCAAGCTCTGCAGCAAGGCGCGCGGGCGGATCTCGTACTACCACGTCTCGCAGAACTTCGAGGGGATCAACGATCCCGTGGTCGATCCGGGCTCGCAGGCGTTCTTCGTTCCCGCGGGCCAGGTCGATGACGACCTCCTCGCCTTCTCGGTCTGGGTCGACCTGCGGAAGAACCTCAAGCTCTACGGCATGTTCGACCTCCTCGAGTGGGATCCGAACGAGCTCCAGCTCCAGCTCCGCTGGTTCAGCGAGGACACGCGCTGGACGGTGACCGCGCAGTACGACCAGCTCTTCGAGCGGCTCGTGAACGTGGCGAACGAGATCTCGCCCTACGTGCCCCTGCTCGGCGCCTACGACCCCTTCCTCCTCGCGAGCCTCCGCGCGAACTACCGCCCCGACGACGACTGGGTCTTCAGCGGCGGCATCTCCTACCGGGCGCTCGAGGACGACAACGACGAGGGCACCTTCAACCACGAGTACTGGCAGTACCAGGCCGGCGTGACGCGCCTCGGCCTCATGCTGGAGAAGCTCGACGCGACGCTCACCCTCAACGGCTACACGAGCGACGCGGGCCCCGACACCTTCGCGCTCACCGGGAACGTCGACTACCGGGTGAACGCCAAGGTCTCCGTCGCGGCGGGGATCGACTACGCCTACTACAAGTACGTCGTCCAGCAGGGCACCGAGCGCGACAACGTCTGGACGTACTATGTCAACGTCGAGTGGGAGATCCGGCCCAAGATGGAGATCGACGCCGGCCTCTCGGTCGACGTGGACGACCTTTTCACGTACACGCAGCTCACGCTGCGGTTCACGGTGAGGTTCTAGGATGCGCACCCTCATGGCCCGCCTCAGGCTCGCGACGGGCATGCGGCGCATCGTGCTCTGGGCGGTGCCCGCTCTGCTCGTCGCCTGCGCCGTGGCGCTCCAGTCGGACACGGGGGACTCGGGCGCTCCCCGGTCCCCGGAGCCCCCCCGCCCCACGGTCAACCACAAGCTGCACGTCGCCCGGGACGTGCTCTGCACGGACTGCCACGATCCGAAGGAGACCGGCACGCCGAAGCTGCCCGACAGCAAGGCCTGCTTCGAGTGCCACGACAAGGACCTGTCGAAGGAGCCCGACCGCGTCCGCGCCTACTTCGACGCGGTGAAGCAGCCCGACGGCACCTTCCGCTTCTCCCGGCCGGCCTACATGGGCGACCTCGTCGTCGCGCACAAGGAGCACGCGAAGTACGGCGTCGAGTGCGTCTCGTGCCACGGGCCGCCGCTCGAGACCGCCTTCCCGCGGCCCGCGCCGCTCGCCTTCATGAACGAGTGCATGGCGTGCCACGAGTCGAAGGGGAAGCCGGAGCGGAACACCTGCGAGAACTGCCACAAGGAGACGCGCAAGGAGCTTCCGCCGGCCACCCACAAGGCGGAGGGGTTCCAGGCGGTCCACGGGAAGAGCGCGCCCGCGGCCTGGCGGCAGGGCCAGGGCGGGAGCTGCGCGATCTGCCACTCGGTACCGCAGGACTGCGACACGTGCCACCAGCGCACGAAGCCAAGGAGCCACGGGGTCACCGGGTTCCTCTCGGTCCACGGGAAGAGCGCGCCCGCGGGCTGGAAGCAGGGCAAGGGCGAGGAGTGCGCGACCTGCCACGCGGTGCCGGACGACTGCAGCGCGTGCCACCAGAGCACGACTCCCGAGAGCCATCGCCAGGCGGGCTGGACCCGCTTCCACGGGAAGGGCGAGCTGCTCGGCAACGAGCGCTCCTTCGGCGACATGTCCTGCGCCCTCTGCCACCAGGAGCGCGCCTGCTCCGCCTGCCACCAGACCGAGAAGCCGAAGAGCCACACGCCGGCCTGGGAGCGCCGCTACCACGGGGTCCAGGTCGATCTCGACCGCTCTTCCTGCACGACCTGCCACAAGCAGGACTTCTGCACGAGCTGCCACGAGACGACGGAGCCCGTGTCGCACCGCGGCAACTGGGACGACGCGCACTGCCTCAACTGCCACGAGCCGCTCCAGAGCAACAGCTGCTTCGCCTGCCACAAGAACACGCTCGGGCACCTCGCGGCCACGCCGAAGCCGCCCGACGCGACGCACGGCGGGGCTTCCGACCCGTCCGACTGCCTCTCCTGCCACACGGTCCTCCCCCACTTCGACAGCGGCGGGAGGTGCGGGACCTGCCACCGATGAAGCGCATCCGGCTCCTCCTCCCCCTCGCGCTCGCCGCCGCCTGCTCGAGCGATTCGCTCGACTACCCGCAGATCGGCGACCCGACCCCCTGGGACGCCGTCCGCGACGACCGGATCACGACGAACACGGGGCTCGACACGCTCCCGGTCGGCGACCCGGTCGCGGTCGCGTTCACGCTCGAGGGCTTCGTGCAGTTCCTCTGGGAGCTCGACGTCCCGGCGGGCTCGCTCGCGCAGCTCTCCGACGCGACGGCGGCGAGCCCGATCTTCACGCCGGACGTCCCCGGCGACTACACGGTCACCGTGACGGCCGCCGACGTCCTCGGGACCGACGTGCAGACCGCCTCGCGCCGCTTCTCCGGGGCGACCTACCTCGGCGGGGCCGCCTGCGCGCAGTGCCACGGCAACCGCGCGGCGCTCGTGGACGACACGGAGCACGCGACCGTGTTCGAGCGGAACGGTGCCACGCTCTTCGCGGGCGGCGCCGGCTGCTTCAGCTGCCACGTCCTCGATCCCGTCCCCTCCCCGGCCCCTCCCCCTTCCGGCTCCTTCGGCGAGGCGGCGGCCGCCGAGGGGCTCGATCCGCTCGCCTACGCGTACACCACCTTCGCGCAGTTCGAGGCCGACTTCCCGCAGTCCGCGGCGCGCGCGAACGTGCAGTGCGAGAGCTGCCACGGCCCCGGCTCGGAGCACGACAGCGACCCGCGCCGGATCTCCGTGCCGATGCGCGCCGAGGTCTGCGGGAGCTGCCACACGGGCGTCGTCGGTCCGAACATCCGCGTCCAGTGGCAGGACTCCGCGCACGGGCGCACGCCGCCGGCGGCGGCGATCGCGAACCCGTCGTGCCGCACGTGCCACGCGGCGCGCTCGTTCATCGACACGGTGACGGGAGCGGCCCCGGCCGACATCACCGAGGGGGCTCCGGGGGCCACCTGCGCCGCGTGCCACGACCCGCACAGCGCCGCGAACCCGAAGCAGGTGCGGCTCTTCGGCGCGGTCACCGTCGGCGGCGGCGACTCCTACAACGGCGGCCGCGCCGCCGCGTGCCTCGTCTGCCACCAGAGCGGCGTGCAGGACGCGGCCTCGTACGCCCAGGCGAACAACGGCCCGCCCTGCGCGACGCAGTCCGACATGATCGCGACGCGCGGCGGGGTCGAGTTCTCCGGCTCCTACGGGAGCTCCTTCCACGCGCGCACGAGCTTCCGGCTGCGGCCGTTCACCGGCGACCCGGACGACTCCGACACGCCCGACTCCTGCGTGATCTGCCACATGGCGGACTCGCCGGCGGGCCCGCTCGAGGACGAGCTCGGCGAGCATTCCGTGCGGATGCGGTCGGGCGCCACGAGCAACATGGCGGCCTGCACGCCCTGCCACGCGGGCCTCACCACGTTCGACCGCGTGATCGGCGACGACTTCGACGGCGACGGCCGGATCGACGGCGTGCAGACCGAGGTGCGGCGGCTCCTCGCGGTGATCGCGAGCGCGATCTTCGCGGCGGACGCCTCCGGCGCGGTGACGCAGCCGGACGGGCCCGGCACGCCGATGCGGATCGACGCGGGCCTGCCGACGACGGCGGCGCTCCGCGAAGCCGTCTACAACTACAACTTCGTCGCGATCGACGGGTCTTCGGGAATCCACAACACGACCTACGCCGTCCAGATCCTCCAGCGGACGTACGGGCCGCTGACGGGGATCCCGTACGGGACGGCGTTCCCGGACGCGGACCTCCGGTGAATTGTGCGGAGGCAGGCGCGGAACTTTCCCCACTCCGCAACGGGCGGATGTTGCAAGACTAGCTCCTGCAACGACTTGTGTCCGCGGTCCCCCGATTGCTCAGGACCACGAACCGGGTGGAGTCCACCCGGACAGAAAGGGCCAAGAAATCCATGGGCGCACGCGCATATCTAGTGTCCTTGGCGGTCATCGCCGCCCTCGTCGCGGGCTGCG
Source organism: Planctomycetota bacterium (assembly GCA_023150495.1). Classification (GTDB taxonomy): domain Bacteria; phylum Planctomycetota; class PLA2; order PLA2; family PLA2; genus PLA2. Next base: position 2,598 of record JAKLKT010000034.1, on the reverse strand, counting down.
ACGACGGCGGCAACGGCACGCCGGTGATCACCGTGAACGGCCAGCCGCTGGTCGTGATCGGCACGACGGCCCAGTACGCCGCCACGACGACGAACGGGGGCGACACGGGCTACATCTGGTCCACGAGCGATCCGCTGGTCGCGACGATCAGCACGCTGGGCGTGCTGACCGCGCACGACACCGGAAACGTGGAAGTCCGCGCGGTCGGCAACGTGACCGGCACGATGGGCACGCTCACGATCGCGTGCTCCTCGGTGCCGACCGACGTCGTCCCCTTCTACGACGAGTGGTACAACTCGCCGCACAACGACTCCACCGCGGAGGCCTTCACGCACTGGGACGAGGACGGCGAGATCGACGCCGCCTGCGCGAAGTGCCACTCGACGCCCGGCTTCCACGACTACCTCGGCGAGGACGGCACGCCGACGGGCACCGTCGAGAACCCGGCCCCGATCGGCACGACGGTCGAGTGCATCGCGTGCCACAACGAGAGCGCCTTCGCTCTCACCGAGGTGACGTTCCCGTCGGGCGCGGTCGTGGACGACCTGGGCCGCGAGGCGGTCTGCATGAGCTGCCACCAGGGCCGCGAGTCGACCGAATCGGTGGACGACAAGATCGCCGCCGCGAACCCGCCGAACGACGACACGGTCATGCCGGACGTCGGCTTCATCAACGTCCACTACTTCCCGGCCGCGGCGACGCGGTACGGCGGGCAGGTGGACGGCGGCTACACGTACGAGGGCAAGGTCTACGACATCCTCTTCAAGCACGTGCCCGGCCTCGAGCGCTGCCAGGACTGCCACGACCAGCACACCCTGGAGATCCGGCTCGACGTCTGCGCCGACTGCCACAACGTGACGACGAAGAACGACCTCTACGCGATCCGCATGGAGTCGTCCCGCGTCAACGACTACGACGGCGACGGCGACCTCGTGGAGGGCATCTACTACGAGGTCGACACGCTGCGCGACAAGCTGCTCCAGGCGATGCAGGCCTACGCCACCGAGGTGATCGGCCAGCCGCTCGCCTACAACGGGGCGGCCTACCCGTACTGGTTCAAGGACACGAACGGGGATGGCACGGCCGACGCCAGCGAGTCCGTCTTCCCGAACCGGTTCACGACCTTCACGGCCCGCCTCCTCAAGGCGAGCTACAACTACCAGTACGCGGTGAAGGACCCGGGCGGCTTCGCGCACAACGGAAAGTTCATCATCCAGATCCTCCACGACTCGATCGAGGACGTGAACAGCGCGATCGCCGCGCCGGTGGACATGTCGGCCGCGGTGCGGAACGACAAGGGCCACTTCGACGGCACGGCGCTGCCCTTCCGCGACTGGGACGAGGACGGCGCGGTACCGGCCAGCTGCGCGAAGTGCCACAGCGCGAGCCCCGGCTTCGCTGAGTTCCTCACCTACGGCACGACGACCTCCCAGGAGATCTCGAACGGCTTCGACTGCGCCGTGTGCCACACGACCTTCGACACCTTCGAGACGCGGCGGATCACGCAGGTGACGTTCCCGCCGGTCCCCGGCGGCCGCCAGACGCCCGCGATCGCGAGCTCGGTCCCGACGGACGACCCGCTCGTGCAGTCCAACATCTGCATCACGTGCCACCAGGGCCGCGTGTCGAAGAAGACGATCGACGACTCGATCACGAACTGGATCGCGGCGGGCAAGCCGGCCTACCCGACCTCGGGCAGCCTCGGCTTCCAGAACGTCCACTACCTGTCCGCGGCGGCCGACGTGTTCGGCACCGAGGCGCAGGTGGCGTACGAGTACACCCGGAACTACGGCGCGAGAGTGGTCCTGACGTGGCTCCACAACACGGCCTACACGGTGGGCACGCTCGTCGCGAACGCCGGCCGCACCTACGAGTGCATCCAGGCCGGCACGAGCGACCCGGATCCGGGCAGCGGCCCGAAGACGACCGGCCTCAGCATCCTCGACGGCACGGTCCGCTGGAAGACCTGGTACTCGAACAAGTTCCCGCACGCGGCGGCGGGCAGCAACACGAACAACTGCGTGTTCTGCCACAGCCCGGTGGAGACGAAGCACACGTTCCTCCCGAACGACAACATCGACATGTGCAAGATCTGCCACTCGGGCCTCACGAACGACGTGACGGTCATCCGCCTCAACCGCCCGCACGACTATGACGGCGACGGCAACAACACCGAGAAGCTCAACGACGAGGTGCAGGGCCTCGCGGCGAGGCTCCTCACTGCCATCCAGGCGTACGCGGTGGCCAACGGCAAGGGCCCGATCGTCTACAAGGGCGACGTCAACCCCTACTGGTTCAAGGACGCGAACGGCAACGGCATCGCCGACCCGGAGGACTACGACAACCCGAGCAACAGCACGGTCAACGGCAACCCGAGCGACCGCTTCCGCAACTTCGACGAGAAGCTCCTGCCGGCCTGCCACAACTACCAGCAGACGCAGAAGGAGCCGGGCGCGTGGGCGCACAGCGTGGACTACGTCGCGCAGTGCTGCTACGACGCCATCGCGGACCTCGCCGGGAACCTCGCGGGCCTCACGCGGGCACCGGTGAACTACTAAGATCGAGTTCCAACCGCCTGCAGGGGGCGGCGCCCATCGG
>JAKLKT010000033.1 GCA_023150495.1 Planctomycetota bacterium | reverse complement strand
CCGCGGCGGACCTCGCGAAGGCCGTGGAGAAGGATCCGGAGGACCAGGATTACACGCGGCTCTTCCTCTTCCTCGCGCGGAGCAGGCTCGGCGAGCGCGACGCCGCGGCGGCGCAGCTCAAGGCGTACGCGGATTCCCGCGGGAGGAAGGACGACTGGTACGGGAGGATCGCGGCGTTCCTCACGGGCCAGACGAAGGAGGAGGCGTTCCTCGCGTCGGCGAAGGCGGAGAACGAGAACGTCGCGCGGGAGCAGGAGTGCGAGGCGTCCTGGTACGCCGGCGCCATGCGGCTGCTCGCGGGCGACGAGGCGGGGGCGAAGCCGCTCCTCGAGCGCTGCATCGCGACTGACATCCGCAACTTCATCGAGTACGGCAGCGCGAAGGCCGCGCTCGCCGCGATGGCCGCGAAGTAGGGTCCCGGCGGGGGCGAGGGCGGGCCGCCCCCGGAGCCCCCCGACTACAGCGCCGCGGCGACCTCGCGCGCGGCGTAGGTGAGGATCATGTCCGCGCCCGCGCGCTTGATCGAGAGGAGGCTCTCCCTCATCGCGGCGTCCGCGTCGAGCCAGCCGAGCTGCCCCGCCGCCTTCACCATCGCGTACTCGCCGCTCACGTGGTACGCGGCGACGGGCACGCTCACCGCCGCGCGCACCGCCGCGATCACGTCGAGGTACGGCAGCGCCGGCTTCACCATCACGATGTCCGCGCCCTCGGCGACGTCGAGCTGCACCTCGCGGATCGCCTCGCGCGCGTTCGCCGGGTCCATCTGGTAGGTCTTCTTGTCGCCGTGCTTCGGCGCGGAGTCCAAGGCGTCGCGGAAGGGGCCGTAGAACGAGCTCGCGTACTTCGCGGAGTACGCGAGGATCCCGACCTCCGTGAACCCGCGCTCGTCGAGCGCGGCGCGGACCGCGGCGACGCGGCCGTCCATCATGTCGGAGGGCGCGACGACGTCCGCCCCCGCCTCGGCCTGCGAGACGGCCATCGCCGCGAGGATCGGCAGCGTCTCGTCGTTCACGATCCTGCCGTCGCGCACGACGCCGTCGTGGCCGTCGCTCGAGTAGGGGTCCATCGCGACGTCGGTGATCACGCAGAGATCCGGCACCGCCTCCTTCAGGTCGCGCACCGTGCGCTGGAGGAGCCCTTTCGGGTTCACCGACTCCTTCGCGAGCGGGTCCTTGAGCCCCGCCGGCAGCGCGGGGAAGAGCGCGACCGCGGGGATCCCGAGCTTCCGGATCTCCTTTGCCTCCCTCACGACGTCCGCGCGCGGCAGCCGGAAGACGCCCGGCATCGACGGCACCGGCGCCTTCGCGCCCTCCGTTACGAACAAGGGACAAATGAGATCTCCGGGCCGGAGCGCGGTTTCGCGCACGAGCGTGCGGACCGCTTCGCTCTTCCGGTTGCGTCGGGGGCGGATGGGCAGGCGCGCCATGGGTAGCATTATCGGGGATGGGCGAAGCGGCCTTGGTGCTTGCCGGCGGCTTCTCCCGCCGGATGGGGAACGACAAGTGGTCGCTTCCGTTCGGCGGCGAGACGCTGCTCGAGCGGACGGTCCGGATCGTCCGGGAGGTGGTCCCGGAGGTGTGGGTGGTCGCGAGGGAAGGGCAGGGGGTCCGGGGGCGGTTCCGGATCGCGCGCGATCCCGCCGAGGGGATGGGGCCGCTCGCGGGCCTCGCCGCGGGGCTCGAGGCCATGGCGGCCGACCGTGCCTTCCTCACGTCGTGCGACGTGCCGTTCCTGAGGCCCGCTCTCGTGCGGCGGCTGCTCGACCTCTCGCGCGGGCACCTGGCGGCCGTTCCCTTCGTGGACGGCTACCACATGACGACCGCCGCGGTCTACGCGCGCGACGCGCTGCCGGCCGCGCGCCGGCTCCTCGCCGAGGGGCGGCTGCGCCCGTTCTTCCTCGTCGAGGAGCTGAGGGCGCGGATCGTGACCGCCGAGGAGATCCGCGACGTCGACCCCTCGCTCGAGAGCTTCCGCAACTGCAACACTCCCGGGGAGTACCGGGCTGCGCTCCGCGACGCGGGGCTCGAGCCTCCGGCGGCCGGGCGGCCCCGCGGGAAGGAGGGACAGGCATGACCGCGCTCGTGCTCGCGATCCTCGTGGCGGGCGGCGTCGACGTCTCCGTCGAGACCGCGGGCGGGGAGACGCTTTCCGGCAAGGTGACGCTCGCCGACCTCAGGATGAAGACGGACTTCGGCTCGGCCGTCGTGCTGGCCGACAAGGTCGCGCAGATCGCGTTCGGGGAGCCCGACGTCGTCGTCACGAAGGGCGGCGAGGAGATCCGAGGCGAGATCGCGCTCGCGAGCCTGAAGATCGAGACGGCCGCCGGCGCGAAGACGCTCAAGCGGAAGGAGCTGAAGTCCCTGGTCGTGATCGAGGGGGGGCGCGGGGGCACGGACTTCGACGGGAAGTGGATGCTCACGTTCGGGAACGCCCAGTCGCCGCTCGAGCTGAAGCAGACGGGCGTGAAGGTCAAGGGCAAGTACGGCCACCGGGAGGAGTTCTCGCTCGAGGGGACGGTGAAGGGGAGGACGCTCGCGTTCTCGCTCCGCGAGGGGAGCGCGAGCGGCGAGGGCACGGCGGAGCTCTGGGAGGGCGGGCAGTACTTCCTCGGCGAGGTCGGCTACGGCCGCGACAGGATGGTGTTCGGCGCCTACCGCAAGGCGCCGAAGGCGGCGGAGGCGAAGCCGGGCGAGATCACGGAGGGGCAGTCGGAGGCGGGGCTCCTCTACTACCTGCGCGTGCCGAAGGAGCACGACGGGAAGCGGAAGCTCCCGATGATCGTGATCACGCACGGCTCGAACGCGAACTCGAAGGACTACGTGGGGACCTTCCCCGCGGCGTGGCCCGAGCTCGCGGAGGACTTCATCATCGTCGGCGTGAACGGCGAGCGGCTCGCGCAGGGGAGCAAGCCGGGCGGCGTCGGCCACAACGCGACCTACATCAACTTCGGCGGGCCGGAGGTCGGCCAGCCATTCGCCTACCGCCAGACCCCCGCGCTCCTCGCGGAGACGGTGCAGGAGCTCGTGAAGAGGCTGCCGGTCGACAGGGTGTTCCTCGGCGGCCACTCGCAGGGCGGGTTCCTCACGTACGCGACGTTCCTCTACTATCCGGACCTGTTCGCGGGCGCGTTCCCGATGTCGTGCAACCTGCTCGTGCAGTGCGAGCCCGACAACTTCAAGGACAAGGAGAGGCTGCTCGGGATCGCGGTCGCGCCGATCCACGGCAGGGCGGACGACGTCGTCGAGTTCAGCGGCGGCGACTACTGCTACAAGCGCATGCAGGAGTTCGGGTTCCCCCGCCTCCACCTCTTCGCCCCCGAGCGGGTGGGCCACGGCTTCATGTTCCTGCCGGTCGAGGAGGCGGTCCGCTGGCTCGAGGCGATGACCTCGGAGGATCCGGCGGCGCTGCTCGACTTCGCGGAGAAGCAGCTCGCGGCGGAGGAGTGGCGCGACGCGATGGGCGCCGCGCTGCGCGCGCGCGAGCTCGACAAGGCGGGCGCGCAGAGGGCGCGCGCGGACGAGATCGCGAAGCGGATCGATGCGAAGTGCGCGCCCGAGGCGAAGCGGATCGCCGACCTGATCGCGAAGGGCAAGGGCAACGGGTGGGTGGACGACTTCTGGGAGTTCCGCCGGCAGTTCGCATGCGCCCCCGCGGCCGAGGCGTGCATCCGCGCGTACGAGAAGCTGAAGGAGGAGCATACGAAGCCCGCGAACGATCTCTTCTGGGCGGCCCGCAACGAGCGCGACGACGCGGCGCGGAAGGCGAAGTACAGGGAGATCGTGGACAAGTACTACGCGTCGGGCTGGTGGATCCTCGTCAAGGACTGGGTGAAGTGACGCTCGCGGTCCTCTTGGCGATGCTCGCCGCGCCCGTGGACGAGCTCCGTGCCGCGAAGCCCGGCGACCGGGTGGTGATCGCGGCCGGCGAGTACGACGGCTTCCACGTGTCCGGCGTGAGGGGGCTCCGGGGGCGGCCGATCGTCGTCGTCGCGAAGGGCTCCGTCTTCAGGGGCGGCATCCAGCTCACCGACGTCGCGTACCTGGAGATCGAGGGGCTCGTCATCGAGGGCGCGCCCGGCAACGGCCTGAACATCGACGACGGGGGCACGTTCGACACGCCGTCGCACCACGTCGTCCTGCGCGACGTCACCGTCCGCGACTGCGGCGGCAGGGGCAACCACGACGGGATCAAGCTCTCGGGCGTCGAGGACTTCACGCTCGAGCGCTGCACGGTGGAGCGGTGGGGGCGCGGGGGCTCGGCCATCGACATGGTCGGCTGCCGGCGCGGCGTGATCGACTCCTGCACGATCCGCGACCGCGAGGATGGCTCCGCGGCGACCGGCGTGCAGGCGAAGGGCGGCAGCCGCGAGGTCGTGATCCGCCGCTGCCGCTTCGAGCACGCCGGCACGCGCGCCGTGAACATCGGGGGTTCCACGGGCCTCCCCTACTTCCGCCCGAGGCCCGAGGGGTTCGAGGCGAAGGACGTGACCGTCGAAGGCTGCACCTTCGTCGGCTCGCTCTCTCCCGTCGCCTTCGTCGGCGTCGACGGCGCGACCGTGCGCTTCAACACCTTCTACCGGCCGCGGAAGTGGTTCCTGCGGGTCCTCCAGGAGACGCGCGAGGATGGCTTCGTGCCGTGCCGCGGCGGGAGGTTCACGGACAACCTCGTCGCGTACCGTTCCGACGAGGTCCGTACGCCTGTCAACGTGGGCGACGGCACGGCGCCCGAGACGTTCGAGTTCGCGCGCAACTACTGGTTCTGCATCGACGATCCCGCGCGCGGCCCCCCGCGGCTCCCGGTGGCCGAGAAGGACGCGGCGGGCGGGAAGGACCCGATGCTCGCGGAGGACCTGCGCCTTGCCGAGGGGAGCCCGGCGAGGCGCCACGGCGCCGACGCGCTTCCTCCAGGATGACGTCGCTCGAGACCGCGGAGCCGGCCGGCTCCGAGGCCGCCCGGCTTCGTCACGCCGCGGCGCCCCGCGGGCGGGAGCTTCGCGTCGAAGGGTTGATGCGGGCGGTCACGGGGGATCGTCGCGGCGCGCGCGCGACGCGAGCAGCAGCCAACTGCCGGCTGCGGCCGCGCAGAAGACGGCGATCCCGTAGCCGAGCGCCTCGTCGCCGCTGACCGAGGCGTTCGTCATGCTGTCGACGACGCCGAGGGCGGCGATGTACGCCGATGTCGCGAGGAGGCCGATGCCAATGGCCGCCATGTGCCGTCTCATGCGTCATTCCCTCCGAGGTGCCCCGCCCGCCCTCCGTCGCTTGGCTTGGATCACCGCTGCGACGACCCCGGCGGCGAGCGCGCCGAGGAGCGCGTACTTCACGACGACCCACCACTCGAACGGGCCGTGGCCCTCCTGCTCCGCGATCTCGCCGGTCGAAGGGTTCGCGGTGAGGATCCGCTCCGTCCACTCCCGCGCCGCGGCCCGGGTCCACTCGAGTTCCTCCCGCGGCCCCGCCACGGCAAGGCTGACGATCTTCGCCTTCACGTGCACGAGCGTCACCGTGTAGCTCATCTCGATGCTCTCCTGCCGTCCGTCCGCCCCCGCCAGCCCGTACGTGGCGATCATCGAGAAGGCCAGGGCGCGGTCCGACTCGAAGTGCGGGGGGAACGGGAGCGCCTTGCAGGAGGAGAGGGCGAGATCGATGTCATGGTCCTTCGCGATGCCCTCGGTGAATCGCCGAAGGAGGCCTGGCATCTCCTCCTCGACCAACCTCGCCAGTCGCTCGTTCTCGCTCCTGGTGGTGCGCTTCAGCTGCGTGAAGTCGCGCGTCGTCGTCGGACGGTAGGCGAGATCCCGGAGCGACTGCACGGTGAACAGGCGCTTCGGCCGCGGGATCAGCCCCTTGGCGGCGATCGCGGCGTCCTCCTCGGCGATGAAGAGCGCGTGCTGCACGTTCTGGGGCGGCACGGAGCTCCCGATGAGGCCCGCATACGGCTGCATCTCGTCCCCGAGGAGTGCGTAGCCGCCGGGTGCGGGGATCACCAGCCGCGTGCTGCCCACCTCGATGTCGACCGCACCCGCGAGGGCCGGGAGCAGCACGAGGCAGCCGAGGCGCAGGAGCCGCTTCACCGGGGAAGGGTAGCCCAAGTGGCCTGTTCGCGCCCAGCGTCCTATACTCGTGCCCGATGAACCTCATCGAGGAGCTCTACGCGCTCCAGGAGAAGCACGGCTGGCTGCGCGAGGAGGACCTGCGCGCCCTCTCCGACCGCATCAACGTCCCGCTCTACGAGATCGAGGGCGTCTCGAGCTTCTACCCGCACTTCCGCAAGACGCCGCCGGGAAAGCTCCACGTCGCCGCGTGCCGCGACCTCTCCTGCCACCTCGCGGGCGGCGCCGCGGCGATCGCGAGGCTCAAGGGCTACTGCGCCGGCAAGAAGGGCGTCGAGTTCCACGAGACGAGCTGCCTCGGCCGCTGCGACTCCGCCCCCGCGTGCGCGGTGAACGACGAGCCGATGTCGCTCGCGCAGGCGGAGCAGTGCGTCAAGTCGATGAAGCCCCTCCCCCCGGCCCCCTCCCCTTCGCCGCGCAGGTGGCGCTGCGACGATGGCGAGCCGTACGGCGTCCTCCGCGACGTCCGGAAGAGCGGAGATGTCGATTCCATGATCGAGCGGATCAGGAAGTCGGGGTTGAGGGGGATGGGGGGAGCGGGGTTCCCGACGGGGGTCAAGTGGGACCTCGTGCGGAAGGAGAAGGCGACGCCCAAGTACGTCGTCTGCAACGCGGACGAGAGCGAGCCCGGCACGTTCAAGGACCGCGTGATCCTCGAGGAGCTGCCGCACCTCGTCATCGAGGGGATCGCGCTCGGCGCGCTCGCCGTCGGCGCGAAGGAGGCGTGGATCTACATCCGCCACGAGTACGTCCGCGAGAGGAAGGCGATCGAGCGCGCGCTGAAGACCGCGCCGCTCGACGGTCTCGACCTGCGCGTGTTCGTCTCGCCGGGCGGCTACATCCTCGGCGAGGAGACCGCGCTCCTCGAGGCGCTCGAGGGCAAGCGCGGCGAGCCGCGGAACAAGCCGCCCTACCCGGGCACGCACGGCCTCCACGGGAAGCCGACGCTCATGAACAACGTGGAGACGTTCGCGCTCGTGCCGCGGATCGCGCGGACGGGCGAGCACCGGTACAAGTTCTTCAGCGTGAGCGGCGACGTCGCGAAGCCCGGCGTCCACGAGGTGGAGGTCGGCACGACGCTGCGGCAGCTGCTCGACCTCTGCGGCGGCGTGAAGGGCCATCTCAAGGCGTTCCTCCCGGGCGGCGCGAGCACCGGGTTCCTCCCCGCGGACAAGATCGACGTCGTGATGGACTGGAAGCCGCTCCAGGAGGCGGGCTCCGCGCTCGGCTCGGGCGCGGTCGTGGTCGTCAACGACACGCGCGACATGCTCGACCTCGCGCGGAACCTGACGGCGTTCTTCCGGAACGAGAGCTGCGGCAAGTGCGTGCCCTGCCGCGTCGGCACGGAGAAGGCCGTGATCATGATCGACGGGCGGAAGCCCGAGGACCTCGCGCTGCTGCCGGAGCTCAACGAGACGCTGCTCCAGACGTCGATCTGCGGCCTCGGCCAGGCGGCGCTGACGCCCGTGCTGTCGGTGCTGCAGCGATTCAAGAAGTGAGGGGGCTCCGGGGGCCGTGGAGTACCGCGAGTTCGTCCCGGAAGGCCCCCTCCGCGACCATGTCCGGTGCATCTGGACGATGCGCGCGGCGGGCGGCGGCCTCGATCGGCTGCTCCCCGACGGCACCTGCGAGATCGTCCTCAACCGCGGCGACCCGTTCCGCCACGAGGGGCGTCTCCAGCCTCGCGCGATGGTCGTCGGGCAGATGCCGCGGTTCATGGACATCGAGGCCACGGGCGCCGTCGACCTCGTCGGCATCCGGTTCAGGCCCGGGGGGCTCTACCCCTTCCTCCGCGCGCCGATGTCCGAACTCACAGGCACGTGGGCCGACCTCAGGGACGTCGACCGGGGCCTCGTGCGCGCGCTCGACGGGGATCCCGAGGCGGCGCTCCTCGCGCGCCTGCGGCCCGCGGACGGCGCCATCGCGGCCGCCGTGGCGCGCATCGAGCGCGGCGAGCAGCGGATCGACCGCGTCGCCAAGGGTCTCGGCATCCATCCGCGCCGGCTCGAGCGGGCCTTCGCGCGCGAGGTCGGCCTTCCGCCCAAGGCGCTCGCAAGGATCATCCGCTTCCAGGGCGTGCTGCGGGGAACGGGCGAGTGGGCGGCGCTCGCGCAGGCGTGCGGCTACTACGACCAGGCGCACCTGATCCGCGACTTCAAGGAGTTCGCGGGCGAGTCCCCGACCGCCTACTTCGGCCGCCGCCATCCGATGTCCGACGCCTTCACGGGCGCGTGAGTGTCGGATTCGTCCAAGCGCGGGGCGGTATCGTGGCCGCCATGAAACGCACCCCTCTCCTCCTCGCGCTCCTCCTCTCCGTCTCCTTCGCCGAGAAGGACGCGGCGAAGATCGAATCGCTCGCCTTCCTCTCCGGCAAGTGGTCGGGCCCCATGTGGGGCGGCCAGTTCACCGCGACCTACACGGCGCCGGCCGGCGGCAAGCTGCTCAGCTACAGCGAGCTCGTGAAGGGCGGCAAGGCCGCCTTCTACGAGTTCGAGGTCTTCGAGGCGACGGAGGCGGGGCTCGTCTTCACGCCGTACCCCGGCGGGAAGAGGAAGGAGACGTTCAAGCTCGCGTCGAGCGACGCGACGAAGGTCGTCTTCGAGAACCCCGACAAGGACTTCCCGACGCGGATCGAGTACCACCGTGCCGACGAGAACCGGCTCGTGATCACGCTCAGCGATCCGCACCACGGAAGCGACAAGAAGGAGACGTTCGACCTGAAGCGCGTCGCGGAGTGAGTCAATCCTCCTCCTCGATCGCCTCCCCGTCGTCGATCATCTCCTCGTCCTGCGTCCCGTCCCCGGCCTCGTCGGTGGTGTCGCCCGGCGAGGCCGGCAGGAACACCGTCATGCGCGTGACGACCGACGGCGTTCCCGGCCTCGGATCGCGCGCTCCGTAGAGGATCAGCCCGCGCTTCGGGAAGCTCGCGGTCTCGCGGGGGTTGTTGGGGTTGAGGCCGGCGATCAGCGGCAGCGACCCCTCCTCGACCGGCCCGACGCGGCCTGCGGACTCGAGGAACGGGTCGAAGAGCGCGACGCCCTCCGCGAGCTTGCCCTTGTAGAAGGTCGACTCCCTGTCGGCGTCGACGCGCACGGTGATGCTCGTGAGCAGGAGGCCGCGCCGATCCGGGTACGCGGCGAGGTACCCCTCGAGGTCGCCCGATGCGCGCCGGATCGCCTGCCCCTCCGCGTCGTCCCACCGCATCGACTCGAACTGGAAGAGGAAGGCGATCTCGGCCTCCTCGAAGATCAGCTCGAGCCCCGCGTCGTCGCTCGCGACGAATGTCACGAAGCCGGTCCCGAAGCGATCGACGAACTCGCCGAGGGTCGTCTTGCCGAGCGTCAGGTCGCCGAGGCCCTTGCCCGCCTCGAGCCTCGCGTGGGCGAGCGGCGCGAGCCGCGGGTTCGGTTTCGGGCCGCACGCGGCGAGAAGCGCGAGCAACGCGACAAGCGGCAGTCTCGACAGCATGGGAACCTCCGGGCGCACGTCAACGTAGCGCCAAGGACCGACGGCAGCCCGACGCCGGTACACTGGCGCCGTGAGGATCGAGCTCTTCGGGATCGCGCGCGCCCGCGCCGGGCGCGAGACTATCGACGTCGAGGCGGGAAGCCTCGGCGAGGCGATCCGCGCGCTCGCGCGCGCCTGCCCCGGCGTCGTGCCGGAGGTCGTCGAGGACGGGCGGCTCACCGACAGCTACCTCGCGAGCCTCAACGGCGACCGGTTCGTGAAGGATCCGGAGCTCCGCCTCGCGAAGGGCGACACGCTCCTCATCCTCGGCGCGCAGGCGGGGGGGTAGCGTGGTCCCGGGCTACCACGGCGCCTATCTGCGCATCGACCTCTCGACGGGCGCATCGGAGCGCGTCGGGATCCCGCGCGACGTGCTCGCGCGCTACGTCGGCGGCGTCGGCCTCGGCACGTGGATCTGCATGCGCGAGGGCGGCGCGGAGCATGACCCCCTCTCCCCCCCGGCCCCCCTCATCCTGTGCCTGAGCCCGCTCGTGGGCACGCCGCTCACGACCTCCGCGAAGTTCGCGGTCGTTTCGCGGTCGCCCTTGACCGGGTACCTCTGCGACGCGATCTCGTCGTCGCACTTCGCGATCGCGGCGAAGCGCGCGGGGTTCGACGCCTACGCGATCGTCGGGCGCGCGCGGGAGCTCTCGCGGCTCGTCGTCGACGACGGGCGCGTCTCGGTCGTCGACGCGGGGGGGCTCCGGGGGCGGCCCGCCGCCGAGTGCGGCCTCGACGGGTTCAGGACCGCCGCGATCGGGCCCGCGGGCGAGGCGCGCGTGCGCTACGCGATGATCAGCAACGACGGCCGGCACGCGGGGCGAGGCGGCCTCGGCGCCGTGATGGGCGCGAAGAACCTGAAGGCGTTCTCCGTGCGCGGGACGAAGCACGTCGAGGTCGCCGATCCCAAGGGCGTCGTCGCCGAGTCGCGGCGGCTCTCGGAGCTCTCGTTCGGGCCCGCGACCGCGAAGTACCGGGAGCTCGGCACGATCGCCAACGTGCTCGCGTTCAACCGGTTGAACACGCTCCCCGCGCGGAACTTCGCCGACTCGTCGTTCGAGGGCGCCGCCGAGATCTCGGCCGAGGCGCTCCACGCCATGAACGCGCACGGGCGGGAGTCGTGCGCCGCGTGCACGATCGGCTGCGAGCACATCTTCAAGGCGCCGGGCGGGGAGCCTGTACGGCTCGAGTACGAGAGCGTGTTCGCTCTCGGGCCGCTGCTCGGGATCTCGGACCGCGGCGCGATGATCGAGGCCGCGCGGCTCTGCGACTTGCACGGGCTCGACACGATCTCGCTCGGCGGCACGCTCGCCTGCTGGATGGAGGCGGGGCGCATGGGGTTCGGCGACGCGGCGGCGGTCCTCGACATGATCGGGAAGATCGCGCGGCGCGAGGGCGACGGCGATCTCCTCGCCGAGGGCTCGCGGCGCGCGGCGGAGGCGCTCGGCCGGCCGGAGCTCGCGATGCACGTGAAGGGGCTCGAGATCCCGGGCTACGACCCGCGCGCGCTGCCCGCGATGGCGCTTGGCTTCGCGGTCGGCACGCGCGGGGCCGACCACAACCGCTCGAGCGCGTACGAGCTGGACTTCTCGACGGAGGCGTTCGACGTGGCGAAGGTCGTGGAGCACGAGAACCGCGCGGCGGCGATGGACTCGCTGATCCTCTGCAAGTTCCTGCGCGGCGTGTTCAAGGACTTCGCGCGCGAGGGGGCCGCGCTGCTCCGGCTCGTGACGGGGCTCGACGTCGATCTGCTGGATGCGGGCGCGGGGATCTGCGACCTCCGCAAGCGGTTCAACGTCGCGTGCGGCTGGCGGCGCGAGGAGGACGCGCTGCCGGAGCGGCTGCTCTCGGGCAAGCTCACGCGCGAGAAGCTCGACGCGATGATCGCGGACTACTACCGCGCCCGCGGCTGGAGCGAGGAGGGCGTTCCGCCGGCGCCGTAGGCCGGATCAGGCGCCCTTGGCGCGCCAGCTCATCGAGAGCTTCTTGCCGCTCGCCGCGCAGTCTCGCAGGTACAAGTTGATCAACGTCTGGTAGGGGATCCCCGCTTCGTCCGCCAGCTTGTTGAAGTACTCGATCGTCTGCTGGTCGAGCCGGATCGTCACCTGCCTCTTGAGCCGCCGCGCGTACGGGTTGCGCCGCGCCATCGAGAAGTCGTATTCCTTCCTCATTTCTTCCGCCTTCGAATGTACGTCGCCCTCTCGGTTCGCGTCGCGCGTCGGGCAGAGATGATCCGGATCACGTCGTCCTTGTCCCGGAAGCAGTGGCTCACGACCAGGATCCGGGTCGCCGAGCTCATGCCGAGAAGCAGGTAGCGATCCTCGGCGGCCGAATGGTCCGGATCGTCCATGAATCGGGCCGAAGCGTCCGAGAAGACCGTTGACGCTTCCTGGAACGAGACGCGGTGCTTCACCTGGTTGGCGACGTCCTTCCGGTCGTCCCACTCGAACCGCAGGTCCATCGCACACTACATTATACCTACAACGTAGGAAGAGGTCCACTCGGTTTGGCGCCTTCAACCGCCGCGCGCCCCACGGGGCAGGGCGCCCGCTCGACCTTCCCGGAGGCGGTCGATCCCCGCCTCCTGGCGGCCGCTCGGATCGTCGAGCCCGGCCTGGCGCCGACGCGCTTGCATCGACGCCTGCTACCGGGCGCGGGGGTGTAGCGCGGAGGGCGTGCCCGCGCGCTGACCCTCACCGGTGCCGCGCGCGCCATGCGGCGACCTTCGTCCGGTTGCCGCAAACCTCCATGCTGCACCAGCGGCGGCTGCGGTTCCTCGTCCCGTCGATGAAGTAGAGGGCGCACGCCGGGTTGCCGCACCGCCGCACCAGCTTCCCGCCCGGCCCCGTGAGGAGCCGCGCGGCCGCCTCGGCGACGGGGGCGAGGGGATGTGCGCGCCGGGGCTCGAACGCTAGCCGCCCGGCGCGCAGGCGCAAGGAGCCAGGGTTCGCCCGGAGGACCCCGTCGATGCCGAG
>JAKLKT010000032.1 GCA_023150495.1 Planctomycetota bacterium | reverse complement strand
CGCTCCGCCTCGTGCGCGAGGCGCTCCTCGAGGTGCCCCGGCACGGCACCGCCGCCGGCCACGGCCTCGAGCGGTGGCCCATCTCCGTGAAGACGGGCACGGCGCAGCTCGGCGGCGCGCTCCAGAACGCGTGGCTCGCCGGGTTCCTGCCGCCGCACGCAGGCCGCCCCGCGATCGCGTTCGCGATCGCCGTCTTCGACACGGAGCTGAACGCGGCGGCGGCGTGCGCGCCCGCGCTGTCCGATTTCCTCCGCGGCTTCTACGGGGAGGGCGGCTCGTGAGGGCGGACGTCCTGCGCGGCCTCCGCATCCCGCTCTACTGGCCGGCGATCCTGCCGACCGCGGGGCTCCTGCTCCTCGGCCTCCTCGCCCTCTCCGGCCTCGAGGTGCGGCTCGGCCTCAACTGGGTCGCCGACTGGCACGTGAAGCAGGCGATCGGGATCGCGGTCGGGATCGCGGCCGGCGCGGCGTTCGTGCTCGTCCCGTACAAGACGATCGTCGGCCGCGCCTACCTCCTCTACGGCGCGACGCTCCTCCTCCTCGTCGCCGTCCTCCTCGTCGGGGTCGAGCGGAACTACGCCCGCCGCTGGATCGAGCTGCCCGGCGTCGAGTTCCAGCCGAGCGAGCTGATGAAGCTCGCGCTCGTCATCACGCTCGCGCGCTACATCCGCTTCCGGTCGAGCTACAAGACCTTCAAGGGGCTCTTCACGCCCTTCCTGCTGACGCTCGTGCCGATGGGGCTGATCCTCGTCCAGCCCGACCTCGGCACCGCGCTCCTCTTCATCCCGATCCTCTTCACCACGCTCTTCGCCGCGGGCGCGCGGCCGCGCCATCTGCTGCTCGTGGTCCTCCTCGGCGCCGCGGGGATCCTCCCCCTCTACCACTGGGGGCTCCGGGAGTACCAGAAGGAGCGGATCGACGGCTTCCTCGTGCAGCTCGGCGTGATGGGTGCCGACGAGCCCGGGGGGAAGAGCGCGGGCGGCGAGGCCGCGGGGAAGAAGGCCGATGCGGCCCGGCGCAAGGCGGAAGCGGCGCGCCGGGAGGCGATGGCGAAGGACGAGAACTACCAGCTCGAGCAGTCGAAGATCGCCGTGGGGGCGGGCGGCTTCCTCGGCGCGGACGAGGAGGGGGCCGCTGGCCAGGTGCTCTACCGCGTCCCCGAGCGGCAGACCGACTTCGTCTTCGCGGCGGTCGCGAACCGGTGGGGGTTCCTCGGCGGGCTGCTCGTGGTCGCGCTCCTCGGATGGCTCCTCGTCTCGATCCTCGCGGTCGCCGCGCGACACCGCGACCCCGCGGGGCGGCTGCTCTGCCTCGGCGTCTTCGCGATGCTCGCGGGCCAGGCCTTCATCAACCTCGCGATGACCGTCGGGCTCATGCCGGTCACGGGCCTCACGCTGCCGTTCCTGAGCTACGGGCGGTCGAGCCTCGTCGTGTGCATGCTCGGCGTGGCGCTCGTGTGCAACGTCGCGGCGCGCCCGGCCTACGACTTCGGCCGCGGCGACTTCGACTAGCGGTCCGCCACGGCGCCCGTTCGCGGCAGGCGCGGCCCGGCCTGCACGTCGGCCGCGACCCTCATGGGCGCCCCGCTACCCGCGGAGGGAGTGGATCGCCGAGTCGAGGTCGGGGCTGATCACGAGCACCTGGTCGAGGCCGAGGGTCTTGAGCGTCTTCCGCAGGAACTCGCCCGGCCTCGCGAGGATCATCCCGCCACCGGCCTCGCGCGCCCGCTTCTGCGCCGAGATGAAGAAGGCGATCGTCGTCGAGTTGGCGAAGACGAGGTCGGTGAGGTCGAGGACGAGGCGGCGGCGCCCCTCCCTCAGGCACTCCTCGAACATGCGCCGCATCTCCTCCGTCTCGAAGGAGTCGAACTCCCCGGCAAGACGGAGGATCGCCACGCCCTCCCGCTCGCTGCGCGTCACTTTCATCGCCCGGACGGGTCATGGTAGCGGCCGCCCGCGCCGGGGGCAACGGCGGCACGTGGTACGATCCGGACCGTGTCGCGGCGCCAGTTCCTGGCCCTCCTGCTCCCGCTCCTCGCCGTCATCACGGGCTTCGTCGTGCTGTGGGCGCTCGAGCGGAGCGGGGTCCCCGGCGCGCCCGCGTGGGACGCCGATTTCGCCCGCTACGTCCGGGACCGGATCGGCCAGGAATACGTCGCGGGCACCGGCAGCCGGCGCCAGCAGCAGGCCGCGTACTTCCGGATGCTCGACGC
Organism: Planctomycetota bacterium; assembly: GCA_023150495.1. Classification (GTDB taxonomy): domain Bacteria; phylum Planctomycetota; class PLA2; order PLA2; family PLA2; genus PLA2. The sequence goes on along the minus strand of JAKLKT010000032.1, from coordinate 10,384 downwards.
CTACGTGAAGTCGTTCGACGGCTACGCCGCGATCGTCCCGCCCTGGGAGGTCGAGAAGCAGAGGGAGGAGAGCAGCGGCCGCTACACCGGCATCGGCGTCCGCATCGAGCCGATCCCCCCGAAGGCGGGCCCCGTCGAGAGCGTGCGGATCGCGGGGGTGAAGCCCTCGGGCCCGGCCGCGACCGCGGGGGTCGCCGTCGGCGACCGGATCGTCGCCGTGGACGGGCGCCCGATCGGGGAGATCGTCCCCGACGGCCTCGCGGCGCGGGCTGCCGGCGACTCGCCCCTCCAGCGGGCGATCCGCGGGATCGAGGGGACCGCCGTCGTCCTCCGCCTCGTGGCGGCGGACGGGACGGAGCGGGACACGAGGGTCGTCCGCGCCGAGGTGGACCACGGCTCCGTCTTCGGCACCCGTTTCCTCGACCCCGCGAAGGGCGTCGGCTACGTGCGCGTCGCCGGCTTCGACTCGAGCACGTCGAAGGACCTCCGCGCCGCGCTCGACGGCCTCGCGAAGGAGGGGCTCCGGGCGCTCGTGCTCGACCTCCGCGGCAACCACGGCGGGCTCCTCGACCAGGCGGTCGCGGTCGCGAACCTCTTCCTCGAGGGAGGCGTTGTCGTGAAGCAGCGGGGGCGCGTCGAGCGCTTCACCGCGGTCCACCGCGCGGATCCGAAGGAGACGTGGAACGCCTCGCTCCCGCTCGCCGTCCTCGTGGACGCGGGCAGCGCGAGCGCGAGCGAGGTGCTCGCGGGAGCGCTGCGCGACTACCGCCGCGCCGTCCTCGTGGGCGAGCGCACCTGGGGGAAGTTCCTCGTGCAGCTCGTCGAGGAGATCCCGACCGAGGCCGGGATCGCGATCTTCAAGCGCACGACGTCGATCTACGAGACGCCGCTCGGGACGAGCTACCAGAGGACACCGCCCGACAACCCCGACGACCCGCTGGCAGGCATCCCGCCGGACCTGTTCGTCCGGATGCCGGACGAGGACCGCGAGGATCTCGGCGACGCCTTCGAGGAGGAGATCTACGCCGACTGGGATCCCGCGTACGTTCCGGCAGGGCGGGGGTTCGTGGACGTGCAGATCGAGGCCGCGAAGACCCTGCTCCTCGGCGAGGCCTGCTGCCCGGCCTTCGTGCCGTGACCGGGATGGGGCGCGGGGAAGGGATGCGGGTCCTCGGGATCGACACGTCCTGCGACGAGACCTCGGTCGCGCTCGTCGAGCGCGGGAGGATCCTCGCCTCCAGGGTCCTCGGGCAGGACGCGCTCCATCGCCCCTTCGGCGGCGTGGTGCCGGAGGTCGCGGCGCGCGCGCACGCCGAGAAGTTCCTCCCGGCGCTCGCGGCGTGCCTCGAGGAGGCCGGTCCGCCGGACGCGATCGCGGTCACGAACCGCCCCGGGCTCGTCGGCCCGCTGCTCGTCGGCCTCTCGGCGGCGAAGGCCTTCGCGTTCGCGAAGGGGCTCCCGATCGTCGGCGTCCACCACCTCGAGGCCCACGTCGCCGCCGCCTACCTCCTCGACCCGCCCCCGGAGCCCCCCTTCGTCGCCCTCATCGCGTCGGGCGGGCACACGCTCCTCTACGACGTGCCGGAACGCGGGCGCTACGTCCGCCTCGGCCAGACCCAGGATGACGCGGCGGGCGAGTGCTTCGACAAGATCGCGGCCCTCCTCGGCCTCCCGTACCCCGGCGGCCCCTCGATCGAGAAGGCGGCGAAGGACGGCGACCCGAAAGCGGTCGACCTCCCGCGGCCGATGCGCGACGACCCCGCGGACGACTTCTCGTTCTCGGGGCTGAAGACCGCGGTGCTCTACCGGCTCAAGGGGCAGGACGCGCGGAGGAAGGACCCGACGAAGGGGCCCGTGGCCGTCGCCGACCTCGCGGCCAGCGCGCAGGAGGCGATCGCGGACATCCTCTCCGCCAAGGCCGTGCGCGCGGCAGCGCGGCTCGGGCGGACGCGGCTCGTGATCGGCGGGGGGGTCGCGGCGAACACGCGCCTCCGCGAGCTCGTGGCGGAGCGGGGCCGCGCCGCGGGGATCACCGTGTTCATCCCGCCGAGGTCGCTCTGCACCGACAACGCGGCCATGGTCGCCGCGCGGGGCACGGAGCTCCTCGAGGCCGGGAGGCGGGACGGCTTCGACCTCGACGCGGACCCGTACTCGGAGTGACGAAGGGCCCCCGGAGCCCCCCCGAATCGCCCCGGCCGAAAGTCCCCGGCGGGGCCCCCGGGACGGTAGAATCCGGCGGTTTTTCATGGGACAGGCGAAGCTCGTTCTTGCCGACGGCACCGTCTTCACGGGCGAATCGTTCGGCGCGGAGACGGAGGTCACCGGGGAGGTCGTCTTCAACACCTCCATGACCGGGTACCAGGAGGTCCTCACCGACCCCTCGTACATGGGACAGATCGTGACGATGACCTACCCCCATGTCGGCAACTACGGGGTGAACTCGGCGGACGTCGAGTCCGGGCGGCCGTGGGTCACCGGGTTCGTCGTCCGGGAGGCCGCGCGCCGGCCGAGCAACTACCGCTCCGAGGGCTCGCTCGACGGGTACCTCCGGCGGTTCGGGATCCCCGGCCTCGCGGGGATCGACACGCGGGCCCTCGTGCGGCACGTCCGGATGCTCGGCGCGATGCCCGCGGTGCTCTCCGCGACGGATCTCGACGACGACTCGCTGCGCGCGAAGGCGAAGGCCGCGCCCGACATGGCCGGCCAGGACCTCGTCCGGGCCGTGAGCTCCGGGAAGGCCTACGACTGGAACGAGGGCGAGCCGCGCGAGTTCCGCGGCCCCCGGACGCCCCCCTCGCCCGTCTACCGGGTCGCGGCGATCGACTGCGGGATCAAGCGGAACATCCTCCGCCTCCTCGTGGACGGGGGGTTCCTCGTGCGGGTCTTCCCGGCGACGGCGACGCCTGCGGAGATCCTCGCGTGGAAGCCGGACGGGCTCTTCCTCTCGAACGGGCCCGGCGACCCCGCGCCCGTCGACTACGTGGCCGCGACGGTGAAGGCGCTCCTGCCGAAGCTGCCGACGTTCGGGATCTGCCTCGGCCACCAGATCCTCGCGCTCGCCTGCGGCGCGAAGACCTATAAGCTCAAGTTCGGCCACCGCGGCGGGAACCAGCCGGTCATGGACCTGACGACGGGCAAGGTCGAGATCACGAGCCAGAACCACGGGTTCGCCGTCGACGCGGAGAGCCTCGAGGGAAGCGGCCTCGAGCTCACGCACGTGAACCTGAACGACAGGACGGTGGAGGGGTTCCGCCACGTCGAGTACCCCGCCTACGCCGTCCAGTACCACCCGGAGGCGAGCCCGGGCCCGCACGATTCGCGGTACCTCTTCCCGCGCTTCCGGGAGCTGATCGCGGCGAGCCGCGGATGAGAAAGGGATCGCGGGCCCGCGCGGAGTGAGACGGAGGAGAGATGCCGGTCACGTGCGTGTTCGGGGGGCAGTGGGGGGACGAGGGGAAGGGCAAGGTCGTCGACTTCCTCGCGAGCGACGCCGACATCGTCGTGCGCTACCAGGGCGGCTCGAACGCCGGCCACACGATCGTGCTCGGCGAGGAGCGCTTCGCGCTCCGGCTCACGCCGTCGGGCGTGCTCCAGGGCGCGATGGGGGTGATCGCGAACGGCGTCATCCTCGACCCGTCGGTCCTGCGCGGGGAGGTCGAGCACCTCGAGGCGCGCGGCTACGACGTGAGCGCCCGGCTCAAGGTCTCCGACCGCGCGCACCTCGTGCTGCCGTTCCACCCGCCGCTCGACCGCGCGCTCGACGCCTCGCGCAACGCGACGTGGCGGAACCAGTCCACCGGGCGCGGGATCTCGACCTGCATGGGCGACAAGCACCTCTACGAGGGGTTCCGCGTCGCCGACCTCCTCTCCGACCGCGTGCGGAAGGAGCGGCTCCTCTACCTCCTCGAGCGCGGCAACGCCCGCCTCCGGGCGCTCGGCGCGGAGCAGGTCGACCTCGCGAGCGCGACCGCGGAGGTCGAGAGCTGGGTCGAGTTCCTGCGGCCGCTCTCCTGCGACACCGTGAAGTACCTGCGCGAGGCGCGGGCGGACGGGAAGGAGATCGTCCTCGAGGGGGCGCAGGCGGCGCTCCTCGACGTCGACTTCGGCACCTACCCCTTCGTCTCGACGAGCAACTGCGGCGTCGGGGGCATCTCCGCCGGCACGGGGCTCCCCGTGCGCTCGGTGGACAAGGTGATCACGGTCGCGAAGGCCTACGTGACGCGCGTGGGCGCGGGGCCGCTGCCGACGCGCGAGACCGGCCCGATCGGCGAGCTCCTGCGCGAGCGCGGCAAGGAGTACGGCACCGTCACCGGTCGGCCGCGCGACTGCGGCTGGTTCGACGCGCTCGCGATGCGGCACGTGTGCGCGCTGAACGGGGTCGACGGGGTCGCGCTGACGAAGATCGACGTGCTCCAGGGCATCGATCCGCTCCGCATCTGCGTCGCCTACGAGGTGGACGGCCGGCGGATCGAGGAGTTCCCCGCCGACATCGACCTCCTGCGGCGCGCGAAGCCGGTCTACCGCGACGTGAAGGGGTTCACCGAGCCCCTGAACGGGATCCGGACGCCCGAGCGCCTGCCGCGGCGCGCCGCGGCGTACGTCGAGGCGCTCGCAACGGAGATCGGAGCGCCGATCGTGCTCCTCTCGGTCGGGCCGGAGCGCACCGAGACGCTCACCCTGGGGGCGCGATGACCGAGGGGTTCCCCCGGCACGTCGCGATCATCATGGACGGCAACGGGCGCTGGGCTGCCGCCCGCGGCCTCTCGAGGACCCGCGGCCACGCCGCCGGCGTGGAGTCGGTCCGCGTCGTGACCCGCACCTGCGCGAAGAAGGGGCTCCGGCAGCTCACGCTCTACGCGTTCAGCGAGGAGAACTGGAAGCGCCCCAAGCGCGAGGTGGCGCTCCTCATGCGGCTCCTGCGCCGCTTCCTCGTGCGGGAGCGCGGGGAGATCATGGACAACGACATCCGGCTGACCGCGATCGGCCGGCTCCACCGCCTGCCCGCCGACGTCCGCCGCGAGCTCGAGAAGACGCGGGAGATGTCCGCCGGGAACCGCGGCATGGTCCTGAACCTCGCGCTCAGCTACGGCGGCCGGCAGGAGATCCTCGACGCCGTCCGGGCGATCGCCCACCGCATCCGCGCGGGCGAGCTCGAGCCCGACGAGATCACCGAGGAGGTGGTCACCGCCCACCTCTACCAGCCCGACATGCCCCCTCCCGACCTGCTGATCCGCACGGCCGGCGAGATGCGTTTCTCCAACTTCCTTCTCTGGCAGGTCTCCTACACGGAGCTGCACGTGACCCAGTCGTGCTGGCCCGAGTTCCGCGAGGAGCACCTCGACGAGGCATTCGAGAGCTACGCCCGCCGCGTCCGCAAGTTCGGGGGGCTCGTCCCGGGGACCGCGTCCGGATGAAGACGCGCATCCTCGTCGGGGCCGCGCTCATCGCGGCCGTCCTCGGCATCTACCTCCTCGACGCGCACGTCCTCGGCAACACGATCCTCTCCCGGGCCGTCCTCTGGGCGCTCGCGCTGCTCACGCTCCACGAGGTGCTCGCGCTCGGCGCGAAGCGCATCGAGACGGGCCCCGGCCTCTTCCTGCTCGGCGGGATCGCGATCACGTCCGTCGTCGCGCCCTACCTCGCCATGAGCCACGGCGTGCCGATCGCGGTCCCGGGCACGCTGCTCGTGCTGGCCGCGGTCGTCGCCGGGGGCGTGCGGCTGCTCGGCATGGCGCCGCTGCGCTCGGCGGCGGCCGCGTTCCCCGAGGCGGCCCTGCTCGGCACGGGGATCCTCGCGACGGGCGGCCTCGTCTGCTTCCTCGACGGGATCCTCGCCCGGCCCCATGGCCTCCACGCCGCGATCGCCGTGATCGCGATCGCGAAGACCGCCGACATGAGCGGCTACTTCGTCGGGACGCTCGTGGGCCGGCGCCGGATCGCCCCCGCCATCAGCCCCAAGAAGACGTGGGAGGGCACGATCGGCTCGCTGCTCGGCGCGGCGGGCGTCGGCGCGCTCCTCGCTCCCGCACTCAACGGCGTCCCTCCGGCGTTCGGCGCCGCTGCCGGTGTGCTGCTCGGGCTCGCGGCGTTCCTCGGCGGCATGCTCGCGTCGGGGCTCAAGCGGTGGGCGGGGGTGAAGGACTCCGCGGTGCTCCTCCCGGAATTCGGCGGGTTCCTCGACCTCCTGGACAGTATCCTCTTGGCTGCCCCCGTCGCGGCCGTCTGCCTCCACGGGGCCTAGGCGTGCGCACGACGATCCCGCTCCAGTCGAACGACGAGGCCCGGACGGTCCTCGGCGTCGCGGACCGGAACGCGCGCCTCTTCCGCGCGGCGTACGACGTCGCGATCACGGTGCGCGGCGGCGAGCTCGTGATCGAGGGCTCCGACGAGGGCGTGGCCGCGGCGACGAGAGCCGCGGCGGAGATCATGCGCCGCTTCCGCGCGGCGGGCCACGTCGACGAGCGCGAGGTCGACGGGATCCTGAAGGGGGGGGGCGCGGGGGGGGCCCCCGGAGCCCCCACCCTTCAGGAACGCGAGGCGGTCGTGCGGAGCCGGATGGGCCGCATGGTGCTGCCGCGCACGCCGGGGCAGCACGCCTACGTCAAGGCGCTCGCCGAGGATGAGGTCGTCTTCGCGATCGGGCCCGCGGGCACCGGCAAGACCTACCTCGCGGTCGCGATGGCCGTGCGGATGCTCCGCGAGGGCCGGGTGAAGAAGCTCATCCTCTGCCGCCCCGCGGTCGAGGCGGGCGAGAAGCTCGGTTTCCTCCCGGGCACCTACGAGGCGAAGATCAACCCCTACCTGCGGCCGCTCTACGACGCGCTCTTCGACCTCGTCGAGCCGGCGCAGATCCGCAAGTTCAGCGAGAACGACGTGATCGAGGTGGCGCCGCTCGCCTACATGCGCGGCCGCACGCTCGCCGACAGCTTCATCATCCTCGACGAGGCGCAGAACACGACCGCGGGGCAGATGAAGATGTTCCTGACGCGCATGGGCGAGGGGTCGCGGCTCGTCGTGACGGGCGACATCACGCAGATCGACCTGCCGCAGCCGGTCGCCTCGGGGCTCGTCCATGCGATGAACGTCCTGCGCGGCATCCCGGGCATCGTCTTCTGCCACTTCGACAAGCGCGACGTCGTGAGGAACCCGGTCGTCCAGCGGATCGTCGACGCCTACGAGCGGCACGAGGGGGACGGCAGCTGACCGTCACGGTCGTGGACCGGCAGCGCGCGGTCCGTGGCGCCGTCGCGCCGTGCCGCCGCGCCGCGGCGCTCGTGCTCCCGCGACGCGATGTCGTCGTCGCGCTCGTGGACGACCGGACGATCGCGAAGCTCCACGGCCGCTACCTCGGCGACTGGGCGCCGACCGACGTCCTGAGCTTCCCCCACGGGGAGATCGTCGCGTCGGGCGACACCGCGCGCCGCGAGGCTCTCGCGCGGGGGATCGACCCCCTGCACGAGCTCGTGCTCTACGTGGTCCACGGCGCGCTCCATCTCGCGGGCCACCGGGACAAGAAGGCGAAGGACCGGGCCCGGATGCGCCGGGAGGAGCGGCGCGTGCTCCAGGCGCTCGGCCTTCCGGACGTGTTCGGCGCCCCGGAGCGGGGGCGGCGCGGGCGGGGGCCCGTTTCGTAGAATCGCCGGCGATGGGGTCGACCGCGAAGCGGATCCTCGAGCGCGCGATCGCGCAGAAGATCCTCACCGAGGAGCAGGCGCTCGAGCTCGCGCGGCTCCGTCACGCGCGCAAGGGGCGCGACGGCGTCGCCCCGGCCGTGGAGGAGCTCGCGGTCGAGAAGGGGTACCTCACGAGGGAGGTCGCGGACCAGCTGCGCCAGGAGCAGGAGGGGTTCGACCTCGACCGCGAGATCGGCGGCTACCGGATCATCGAGAAGATCGGCTCCGGGACGATGGGGACCGTCTACAAGGCGAAGCAGGTCTCGCTCGACAGGGTCGTCGCGATCAAGGTCCTCTCGCCTCACCTCTCGCGGAAGCGCGACTACGTCGAGCAGTTCCTCCGCGAGGCGCGCGCGGTCGCCCGCCTCAACCACCCGAACGTGATCTCCGGCATCGACGTGGGGGAGCACGAGGGGGTGCGCTACTTCGTGATGGAGTACGCCCAGGGCCTCACGGTGGGGGAGATCCTGAAGCGCGGGGGCGCGATGGACGAGTCGCGGGTGGCGAAGGTCGCGCTCCAGATCGCGCGGGCGCTCGAGCACGCGCACGAGGCGGGGCTCGTCCACCGCGACGTGAAGCCCGACAACATCCTGATCACGAAGAACGGCACCGCGAAGCTCTGCGACCTCGGGCTCGCGAAGGACCGGCCGGAGGGCGGCCGCGCGCTCGGCACGCCCCACTACATCTCGCCGGAGCAGGCCGAGGGGATCCGGGAGGCGGACATCCGCTCGGACCTCTACTCCTTCGGCGCGACGCTCTACCACATGCTCGTCGGCAAGACCCCCTTCGAGGGCAAGGCCAAGGCCGTGATGGTGCTCCACGTGTCGCAGGACCCGAAGCGGCTACGGGACATCGACGGCGACATCTCGGAGGCGATGCAGGCGATCGTCGAGAAGCTGATGCGGAAGCCGCCGGAGGAGCGCTACCAGTCGCCGCGGGAGCTGATCGGCGCGATCGAGGCGTACGAGGCCGCGCAGCGCCAGAAGGCCGCGAAGGATGCCGGGCCGCCCCCCCTCGTCCGCCGGCCCCGGCGCCGGTGAACCGGAGCACGGAAACGCGGATCGAACGAGCCGAGACGGTCAGGACGAGCAGGTCCCGCCCGCGTTTCCGTGGCTACGCCGGCGGGGCGTAGCGGCGGCGCGGCGGCTTCTCGACCATGCCGCGGCGGATGTACTTCGCCGCCACGTACATGCGCGTGCGCCTGCCGTTCACGACGACGCGGATCTTCTGGAGGTTCGGCTTGAAGGTCCGCGGGGTCTTGCCCGTGACCTTCTGGCCGACGCCGCCCTTCGCTTTCGCGAGACCGCGCCGCTTGTACTGCTTTCCGATCTTCGTGCGCTTGCCGCTGACGCCGCAGACGTAAGGCATGGGAGCCCGGCAATCTAACCGCCGCCTTCCTCCCCTTCAAGATCCGGCTCCGGGACGGCCATTCCCCGCTCCCGGAACCACTTCGCGGCCTCTTCCCCGGCGGCCGGGTCCCCGTAGAGGGCCGCCTCCGTGATGGCCGCGCCGAAGCGGGCGACCACGTCCCCGGAGGCCTCCCCGGAGCCCCTCCAGAGCCACTCCGCCGACCGCAGGCGGTAGCGGGGCCGCCGTGCGTCCGCTCCCGCGTTCTCGGCGAGCGTCCGGTAGAGCTCGGAAAGTGCACGCGCGTCGTCCCCCTCCGGAGGATCCCCGCGGCCGTGGAGCGCCTCGGCCGCCCTCGCGATCTCCCGCTCGAGCTCCGTCGCGGCCTCGGGGGGAAGCCCCGCGCGGAGCCCCCGCGCCGCCCCGCGGGCCATCTCGATCGTCTCGCGCACGGGAGGCGCCTCCCGCCTCCGCAGCAGCCGGAGCGCCCGCTCGAAGGCGAGCCACGCGTCGCCGTCGCGGAGGAGCGCCGCCGCCTCGCGCCACGCCTCGTATGCCGCATCCGCGTGCCCGCCCTGCTCCGCGGCGTTCGCGAAGGCGATCCACGGGTCCGGCTTCCGCCCGCCGAGGGCGAGCGCCTTCCCGAGGAGCGTCTCGCCCTCGCTCGTCCCGAGCCGCCTCGCGGCGACCCGCAGGTACGCGTCGAGGAGGTCGTCCCGCAGCCCGCCGCGGTCGAGCGCCCCGGGGTCGATCTCGCTTGCCCTGTCGAGCTCCCGAGCCGCGGTCTCGAAGTCCTCCGCGAGGATCGCCCGTCGCGCCCGGAAGACCCGGTACTCCGGCTCGAGGAGCGGATGGGAGGCGTACGCGACCGGGAGGACCGAGAGGGCGAGCGCGACCGCGGCGCCGCGGGCCGGGCGGAGGCCCTTCCGGGTCTCGTAGGCGAGCCCCGAGAGGAGGCCGAACGCGAGCCCCCCGGCGTGCGCGACGTGGTCGACCGCGAGCCACGTGAAGACGTGCTCCGCGAGCACGTAGCCGAGCGCGAGGAAGACGAGGACGAGGATCGTGTTCCGCTGCTTCAGGAACCCGAGGAAGCTCCGGCTATCCGCCCACTCGACGGCGTGGAGGAGCCCGAGGAGGGCGGCGATCCCCCCGGAGATGCCCACGCGGGCGAACCCGGGATCCGGGATCCAGACGAGGCTCGCGGCGGACCCCGCGAGCGCGCCCCCGACCACGGCGGCGAGGAGCACGGTGCGCCCGCACGCCCGCTCGACCGCGCGCCCGACGAAGAAGAGGGAGAGGGCGTTCGCGACGAGGTGGATCCAGCTCCCCGTGTGGTGGAGTAGCATCGCGGTGAGGAGCCGCCA
>JAKLKT010000031.1 GCA_023150495.1 Planctomycetota bacterium | reverse complement strand
GGCCGCCCGACCGGCCCTCCCGCCCCGGTGATCGACACGATCCGGACGTTCCAGGGCCATGTCGGCTACTACGTGACGGGGCCGAGGATGTCGACGCGCGACGCCGCGGGCCGGCTCCTGCCCGAGACGGGCTTCGCGGCGCCGAACCTCCCCCGCAACGGGCCGCGCTTCACGGTCGACGTCCTCTCCCCCACGGGCCAGCTGCTCGGCTCGACGACCACGGACGCGAGCGGCAACTACTCGGTCCAGGTGAACTTCGGGAAGAACCCCGCGACGCCGGTGCGCGTGCGGACCGCCGCCCGGGCGACGATCGCCGGCGGGACCGATATCCGCGTTCTCCGCAACCTCTCGTCCGCCGATCCCTACGAGCTCGCGTCGCCGCTCACGACGGACCCGGACCTTCCGACGACGCGCATCGACCTCGCCGTCCGGCTCGACCAGGGCGCCGGCGCGTTCCACATCCTCGAGATCCTCTTCGCGGGGCTCTCCGCCATCCGAGGCGGGGTCACCGGCGCGGTGCCGGACCTCGACATCCTCTGGGAACCGGGCAACGGCACCGCCTCCTCGTTCGTGGCCGCGAGCCCGCAGCTCGGCCGGCTCACCGTCGCCGGCGGCGTCACGGGCAACGACGCGTCGAACCAGGACGCGTGGGACGACCCGAAGCTCATGCGGCTGCTCGGCGAGTACTACCTCGCCTACTTCTCCAACTCCGTCGCGCCGCCCGGCGTCGCCGACGACTCGCTCCTCGTCCCGAGCGCCGCGTGGCGGGAGGGGTTCCTCGACTTCTTCGCCTGCGCCGCGCGCGGGTCGCCCGAGTACTGGGACACCGAGGGGATCGGCGCCGCGGGCCGCGTCGTCCGCTTCTTCGTGGCGGAGTCGTTCTTCGACCCGGCGCTCGGGAGCCTCGGGCCGGACGACCCCAACGTCTACCAGGACCCCGCCGTCGTCGGCATCGGCTCGCGGTTCACGACGACGGAGGTGCTCTGGGACATCTTCGACGGCGGCAGCCAGGACGCCGACCACGACGACATCGAGGTCCCGCTCTTCCTCATGCTCAAGGACCTCGAGGCGCTCCAGCCGGGCGCGAGCTATCCGTACATCTACTCCGCGCTCGACGAGTACGTCGGGAACCAGTCGTTCTCGAACGTCCAGGCGGACGTCCTGCTCACGTTCCCCGAGAGCCACGACCTCGACTACCCCGCGGCGAGCGAGACGATCTGGCCGACGCCGTTCGACGACCCGGCGCGGCTCGACGGCACGGTCATCCCGCCCTACGACGACACGCTCGCCGACATGATCGACAACACGGCGGGCGAGCAGCTGGGGCTCTACGCGCAGCGCTACTTCCAGGTGCGGGTCGCGGCGCAGGCGACGCTCCTCGCCTCGGTCACGAGCGCGGCGAACCTCCGGGTCGAGATCCTCGACCTCGAGAACAACCTGATCTCCGCGGGAACCGGCTCCGCCGCGACCGTGACCCCGGGCGGCATCTTCGTGATCCGCGTGCTCTCCGCAGGGGGCCCCGTGGCCGCGCCGTTCGACCTCCGGATCCAGCTCACGCCCTGACTCCCCGGCCCGGCCCGGGCGTGCGAGAATGCCGCCATGGCGCTCACGGGCGACGCGGCGGTGGGCCACCTCCTCCGCCGGGCGGGATTCGGCCTCGCGCCGGACGACGCCGCCGAGTGGCGGAAGCTCGGCTACCGGGGCGCGGTGCGGCGGCTCCTCGACGAGATCGCCGAGCCCCTGCCCCCGGAGCCCCCTGGTTTCGACCCCTACGAGCCGGGCGCGATCCAGCAGGCGTGGCTCGACCGGATGGTCTCGGGCAGGGCACCGCTCGCGGAGAAGCTCGCCCTCTTCTGGCACGGCCACTTCGCGACTTCGGATGCCAAGATCCAGGAGCCCGCGCTCATGTGGAAGCAGTACCTGCTCTTCCGCGCGGCAGGCGCGGGCAGGTTCGGCGCGCTCGTCCTCGACGTGAGCCGGGACGTCGCGATGATCCGCTGGCTCGACGGGAACGCGAACCGGAAGGGCCAGCCGAACGAGAACTACGCGCGCGAACTCCAGGAGCTCTTCACCCTCGGCATCGGCAACTACACGGAGCGAGACATCCGCGAGATCGCTCGCGCGTTCACGGGCTGGGGCAGCCGCCACCACGACTTCGTCTTCACCGACGAGTTCCACGACCACGGAGAGAAGACCGTGCACGGGAAGGCCGGCGATCTCGACGGCGACGACGTGGTCCGGATCCTCGCCGATCTGCCCGCGTGCCGGCGATTCGTCGCGACGAAGCTCCTCCGCTTCTTCTCGCACCCCGACCCGACGCAGGAAGACGTCGCGGCGATCGCCGAGGTGCTCGAGGCGACCGGCGGCGACATCCGATCCGCGCTGTTCGCGATGTTCCTCTCGCCCTCGTTCCTCGACGAGAAGCGCACGCGCTGCCTCGTGAAGAGCCCGGTCGAGATGTGCGTGGGGGGGCTCCGGGGGACCGGGATCAGGGAGACGCCGCTCTGGATCCACGGATCGCTCGAGAGGATGGGCCAGATCCTCTTCCGGCCGCCGTCCGTCAAGGGCTGGCCCGACGGCACCCAATGGCTCACGAGCTCCGCGGTCGTCGAGCGCATGAAGGTCGCGCGCCGGCTCGCGCAGGCAAAGCCGGAGGCGGCCGCGTGGGTCAAGGACCTCGCCTTCGACGGGCAGGCGCCCCCGCAGATCGCCGCCGCGCTCGAGGCGGCGCAGGGCGAGGAGCGCGTGGCGCTCGCGCTCGCGTCGCCGGAGTTCCAGCTCGCCTAGGAGACACGCATGCTGAACCGCCGCGAATTCCTCGAGCGGGGGCTCGCCTTCGGGTCGGTCCTCGCGCTGCCGCGCCTCGCGTGGGCGGAGGGCGCCGCGAAGGAGCCGGGCGCGCGGACGCTCGTGCTGCTGCACCTGAACGGCGGCAACGACGGCCTCAACACCGTGATCCCGTACGCCGACCCGATGTACCGGATCCTCCGGCCCGGTCTCGCGGTCGACGACGGCCAGATCCGGAAGATCGACCCGAAGCTCGGGCTTCACCCCGCGCTCGCGGGCTTCGAGACGCTCTGGCAGCGGGAGCGGCTCGCGATCGTGAACGGCGTCGGCTACCCGAACCCCGACTACAGCCACTTCCGCGCGACCGAGATCTACTACAGCGCGGAGCCGGAGAAGAGCCCCGTCGACGGCTGGCTCGGCCGCGCGCTCGAGAGGAGCCCGAAGGAGAAGCCGCTCCGCGCGGTCGCGATCGCGAAGGAGAAGCCTCTCTCGCTCGCGAGCGGCGCGCCGGGCGTCGTGTCGCTCACGGACTTCCGGCAGTTCGCGCTGCCGAAGGGAGCCGAGGGCTCGGTCGCGATGTACGAGGGCGCGAAGGACGACCCCGGCCAGCGCGGCGCGGTCGCGCGGCGCGCGCTCGAGGCCTTCGCGGTCGCGCAGCGGATCGCGGCGCTCCAGCCGATCCGCAACGGCCTCAATGGCCCGCTGGGCGAGGACCTCGCGAAGGCGCTCGCGCTGCTGAAGAGCGACCTCGACCTCGAGGTGATCCACCTCTCCTTCGGCGGCTTCGACACGCACGCGAGCCAAATGGGCCAGCACAACGGGCTCCTCTCGCAGGTGGGCAACAACCTGCGCGCGTTCCAGGAGCAGCTGGAGGCCCTCGGCCTCGCCGACCGCGTGGTGACTACGGTGTTCAGCGAGTTCGGACGCCGCGCGCGGGAGAACCTCTCCGGCGGCACCGACCACGGCTCCGCGTACCCGTGCTTCGTGATCGGCCAGGGCGTGAAGCCCGGGATGCACGGCGCGCAGCCGTCGCTCGACGACCTCGACAACGAGAACCTGAAGTACACGACGGACTTCCGGCGCCTCTACGCGTCGCTCCTGCGCGACTTCCTCCGCGTCGACCACAAGGCGGTGATCGGCGACTTCGAGCCGCTGGGGCTTCTCGCGTGAGGTTCCTCCTCCCCGCGCCCCTCCTCCTCATGGTCGCGCTGGCCGCGGCGCAGGACTTCGCGCGCGAGTCGATCGAGATGATGCCCGGCTTGAGACCGGAACAGCGCCAGGCGCTCCACCGCCTCTACGGGCGGCAGGAGCAGATCGAGCGGCGTCTCAAGGAGAACCCGCCCAAGGAGGAGGCGGATCGCCTCCTCGCGGAGAGGTCAGGGGGCCCCGGGGGCAGCGGCCTCGACGAATCGCAGTGGAAGCGACTCACGTCGATGCCGCGCGGCCCCCTGCGCGAGGAGCGGTACGCGCACATGGCCGCGCTCGAGGTCGTGCCCGCGCTCGAGCGGATGGTCGCGGCCGCGGACGCCGCGCAGGCCGTCGTCGCCGCGCAGAGGGAGCAGCTCCTGAAGGGGCTCGAGGACCAGGTGATGCGCGCGCGCGTCGAGTCGACGTGCGGCGAGCAGCTGCGCGGGATCGAGCGGCGCTTCTGGCGCGTCGCGTGGCACCTGATGACGCCCGACGAGATGCGCCGGGCGCGCGAGCTCTTCTCGCCGCGGTACGCGCAGTACCCGGACCTCCCGCAGCAGCTCCAGACGCTGCCGGGGCTCACCGCCAGCCAGTCGCAGCGGATCCGCTCGCTCTTCACGGAGACGGAGTCTGAGAACGCCGCCGACCAGGCGGAGGTGCGGCGGATCGCCGTGGCGCTCCGCGACCCGGCGCTGAAGCCGGAGGACCGGAACGCCCTCAACCGCGCGAACGGCGCGGCGTACGGCCGGATGGGCGAGCGCAACAACGCGCTCACGGAGGCGCTGCGCGCGACGCTCACGGGGGAGCAGCGCGACGCGCTCCACGCGCGCCCGCCCTACCTGAACCCGGGCGAGCTCCAGCAGCTCCCGTGGCAGTTCGCGCGCGAGGTGCGGCTCTCGCCCGAGCAGGACGCGCGGCTGAAGCAGATCGAGCAGGAGAGCAACGCGGCGCGCGGCGGGATCAAGGCGCCCGACATGGGCATGATGATGCAGGAGATCGGCGCCGAGTCGCCGCAGATGATGGCCGTCGAGACGGCGCGGCAGGGGGTCCGGGCGCAGGTCTTCGACCACTTCCGCGAGGTCGGCCGCGTGGTGTTCGGCGAGGTGCTCACGCCCGCGCAGGTCTGCGACTGGATCGTGGCGCCGGGCGTCTCGCCGTAGCGCGGCCTCCCCGGCGGGGCCCCGGCGAAGGCAGGCCCCCGGAGCCCCCTCGTTTCGGGTTAGGCTCTACGCCCATGCCGAGCTACTGGCTCTACAAGACGGAGCCCTCCACCTTCTCGATCGACGATCTCAAGCGCGTGAAGCGGACGGCGTGGGAGGGCGTGCGCAACTACTCGGCGCGCAACAACCTGCGCGCGGCGAGGGCGGGCGATCTCGTGCTCTTCTACCACTCGAGCACGAAGCCGATGGCGGTCGTCGGGATCGCCAAGGTCGTGCAGGAGTCCTACCCGGACCCGTCGCAGTTCGACCCGAAGTCGGAGTACTACGACAAGGACTCGAAGGAGGACGACCCGCGCTGGTCGCTCGTGGACATCGCGTTCGTCGAGGCGTTCGCGCACCCGGTGACGCTCGACGAGATGAAGTCGATGCCGGCGCTCAAGGAGATGGTGCTCCTGAAGCGCGGGCGGCTGTCGGTGCAGCCCGTGACCGCCGCGGAGTGGGCGGCGATCGTGAAGCGCGGGCGGGGAAAGTAGCCGCGGGCTTGGGCATCCCCGGCGCGGAGCTCCTGACCGCCGTCTTCGGACGCTGGCCGTCCTTCCACGATGCCGAGGTGGTGCGGCTGTCCCTGGAGCGGAGCGAGCCCTACGGCGACGGGCCGGACCTCGTCGCGGACGTCCACGTTTTCGAGATGACCGACGAGGTCGGTCCCGACGGTTCCTGCGTCCTTCGGCGGCACGTCCTCGTGACCTTCCGCTTCCGCGGCATCGCCAACGTCCACATCAAGGCGTTCAACAACCAGAACGCCCTCGCGGGGCTCGCGATCACCGACATCCGTTCGCACCAGATCGAGGATCTCA
The DNA here is from genome assembly GCA_023150495.1 of Planctomycetota bacterium. Lineage (GTDB taxonomy): Bacteria > Planctomycetota > PLA2 > PLA2 > PLA2 > PLA2. The sequence goes on along the minus strand of JAKLKT010000031.1, from coordinate 6,606 downwards.
GGTACGAGGTGCGCTTCGACGGCTCCTTCGGCGTCGATGCGTCCTTCCTCTGCCGGGAGGCGAGTGTCGAGAGCGTGCGCCCGTGGAAGGGACAACCGCGCTAGCCCCCCAGCCCCCCCACTTCCGCGGCCGGAAGAGGTACGCTCTCCCCCATGCCTTCGATCTTCAGCCGCATCATCGCGGGCGAGATCCCCTGCCACAAGGTGTGGGAGGACAGCAAGCACCTCGCCTTCCTCGACATCCGCCCGGTCGTGCCCGGCCACACGCTCGTGATCCCGAAGCGCGAGGTGGACTACCTCTTCGACCTGCCGGAGGCGGAGCACGCGGCGCTCTGGACCGCCGCGCACGGCGTCGCGCGGCGGCTCAAGGAGAAGCTCAGGTGCAAGCGCGTGTGCGTCGCGGTGATCGGCTTCGAGGTGCCGCACGCGCACGTCCACCTGATGCCCGCGAACAGCATGGCCAACGTCCCGTGGCGGAGCGGCGACCCCGCGAAGAGCGAGGACCTCGCCGCGCTCGCCGCGAAGCTGCGGGGGTAGCGCGCCAGGTCCGTGGCGCGGTCGGGCGCCTTCGCACAGCGGCGACGTTCGCATGAGCCTGCGATGCGGCGGTCGCGTCTTGGACCGCCGTTTGCGCTTGCGGCGTTGGAATGCACCGCCCCCGCGCGCGGCGATGGCGTATACTTTTGATGAAGGCGCCGGAAAGGCGCCATGTGCGACTCCGCCCATTCGTCTCTATCCAAGAGCTCCCCTGGAGCCACGAGTGCGCGGGGTCGCTTTTCTTTCGGAGCCGCGCGTGAAGTACGCCGTCCTCGTGGATGGCGCCTTCGCGTGCAAGCGCCTCTACCGGCTCCTCGGGAACCGGCATGCGACGGCACAGGACGTCATCGCCAAGTGCCAGCGGATCCGGTCCCACGACGCGCTGAAGGACGGGACTCTCCTTCGGATCCACTACTACGACGCGCCCCCTGCCACGGGCCAGGTCACGAACCCGGTGAGCGGCATGACCGTGAACCTCGGACAGAGCGCGACGTTCTCGCGAGTCGCGTCGGTTCATGACACCTTGGAGCTCTCCGCCGACTTCACCTTCCGTCGCGGAGAGCTCGTGGCGCGCGGTTGGAGATTGCGCGAGAACGTTCTCCGCCGGATCGTCAAGGGGCGTCGCGGCGTGCGGGCCAGCGATCTGATCCCCGACCTCCGCCAGAAGGGGGTGGACCTGCGGATGGGCCTCGACATCGCCCGCCTCTCCCTGCGCCGCCTCGTGGACGTGCTCGTCGTCGTCGCCGGCGACAGCGACCTCGTGCCGGCGTTCCGGTTCGCGCGGCGCGAGGGTATCCGGGTCTACCACGACCACATGGGCGCGCCCGTGATGCGGGATCTGAAGGCCCACACCGACCTCGTCCTGTGACGTCGACCCGGACGGGAAGCCCGCTGGCCGCTCCTGCTAGAATCCGCCCCGCATGAGCCTCACGGCCTATGACGTCGTCGTGCTCGGCGGCGGGCCCGGCGGATACGTCGCCGCGATCCGCGCCGCCCAGCTCGGCATGAAGACCGCCGTCGTCGAGAAGGACAACCTCGGCGGCATCTGCCTCAACTGGGGCTGCATCCCGACGAAGGCGCTCCTGAAGAACGCCGAGTACGCCTGGCTCGCGCGCAAGGAAGGCGAGGAGTGGGGCCTCCACTTCGAGAAGCTCACGATCGACTTCCCGCGCGTCATCCAGCGCTCGCGCGACGTCAGCTCGAGGATCGTCAAGGGCGTCGAGTTCCTGATGAAGAAGAACAAGATCGACGTCCTCAAGGGCAAGGGCCGGATCGTCGCGAAGGACAAGCTCGAGTACGGCAAGGAAGCCGTCCAGTTCAAGAACCTGATCCTCGCGACCGGCGGCCGCCCGCGCCCGTTCCCCGGCGTCCCGTTCGACGGCAAGCGCGTGATCAGCTACTTCGACGCCATGGTCCCGAAGGAGCTGCCGAAGAGGCTCGTGATCATCGGCGGCGGCGCGATCGGCTGCGAGTTCGCCTACTTCTACAACGCCTTCGGCACCGAGGTCACGCTGATCGAGCTCCTCGACTCGCTCCTCCCGAACGAGGACAAGGAAGTGACGAAGGAGCTCCAGAAGAGCTTCAAGCGAATCGGCATCAAGGTCATGACCGGGGTGAAGGCGGGCCTTCAAGTCACAGAAAAGGGGGTGAGGGTGTCCGCGGGAGAGGGGGTGATCGAGGCGGACCAGTGCCTCGTCGCCATCGGCATCCAGGGCAACACCGAGGATCTCGGTCTCGAGGAGCTGAAGATCGCGACGGACAAGGGTTTCATCAAGACCGACGCCCGCGACAAGACGAACGTCCCCCACATCCGCGCGATCGGCGACGTCAACGGGAAGGTGCTGCTCGCCCACGTCGCGAGCCACCAGGGCATCGTCGCCTGCGAGGACATCGCGGGCGTCGCGCACCACTCGGTCGACTACGACGCGATCCCCAGCTGCACCTACTGCCAGCCGCAGGTCGCGAGCATCGGCCTCACCGAGGAGAAGTGCAAGAGCAAGGGCCTCGAGGTGAAGATCGGGCGCTACCCCTTCCGCCCGCACGGCAAGGCCGTCGCCACGGGCCAGAACGAGGGCTTCGTGAAGCTCATCTTCGGCGCGAAGTACGGCGAGCTCCTCGGAGCGCACATCATCGGGCACGAGGCGACCGAGATGATCGCCGAGGCGTGCGCCGCGAAGACGAGCGAGGCGACGATGCACTCGCTCGCGGAGACGATGCACGCGCACCCGACGATGGCCGAGGCGTTCCACGAGGCGACGCTCGACGCGCTCGGCCGCGCCATCCACCTGTGATGCGAGCGGCCCCCGGAGCCCCCTCCCTTCTGGCCCTCGGGCGCGTGGGCTACGCCGAGGGGCTCAGGATCCAGCAGGAGCACTTCGAGCTGCGCCGCAAGGGCCTGATCCCCGACACGCTGCTCCTCTGCGAGCACCCGCCCGTCTACACCCTCGGCACGAACGCCGACGCCTCGCACGTGCGCGATCCGCAGGGCGCGGAGGTGGTAAAGACCGACCGCGGCGGCGAGGCGACGTGGCACGGGCCGGGGCAGGTCGTCGGGTACGTGATCAGCGATCTCGAGGCGCGCGGGCGCGACCTCCATCGCTTCTGCCGCGACCTCGAGGAGATCATGATCCGCGCGCTCAAGGACTTCGGCCACTTGGGCCGACGTATCGGGGGCCTCACGGGCGTGTGGCTCGGCGAGGAGAAGGTCGGCGCGCTCGGCGTGCGCGTGCGCCGCTGGATCACGACGCACGGGTTCGCGCTGAACGTGAACTGCGACCTCAAGTGGTTCGACACCATGATCCCCTGCGGGCTCGTGGGCCGCCGCGTGACGAGCATGGAGCGGGCGCTCGGGCGCCCCGTGGATATCGACCAGGTGAAGGAGAGCTGTGCCTCGCACTTCCAGGAAGTCTTCGGAAGCTGAGTTCCGCTCCACGACGCAGGAGGACCTCAAGCGCCACGACGCGGGGCTCCTCCTCGGCCTCTACCGGGACATGGTGCGGACGCGCGCGCTCGACAACCGGATCGAGGCGCTCTACAAGCAGGGGAAGCTCGTCGCCGGCTGCTACTCGTCGCGCGGGCAGGAGGGGCTGTCGGTCGGGAGCACCGCCGCGCTCCGCAAGGACGACGTCATCGGCCCGATGATCCGGAACCTCGGCTCGATGCTCCGGCACGGCATCCCGATGACGATGGTCCTCAGGAACTACCTCGGCCGCGCGAACGGGCCGACGAAGGGGCGCGACGGGTCGAGCCACTTCGGCTCGCTCGAGCACAACGTGATCGCGCCGATCTCGATGCTCGCGTCGCTGATCCCGGTCATGTGCGGCGTCGCGCTCTCGTTCCAGATGCGGAAAGAGGACCGCGTGGCGCTCACCTGGATCGGCGACGGCGGCAGCAACGTCGGCGACTTCCACGAGGGGCTCAACTTCGCGGGCGTCCTGAAGCTCCCGTTCGTGCTCATCCTCGAGAACAACCAGTACGCCTACTCGACGCCGATCGAGTACCAGACCGCGGCGAAGGACTTCGCCTGCCGCGCGCAGGGGTACGGGATCCCCTCGGCGAAGGTCGAGGGCAACGACACGCTCGCGGTCTACGAGGTGACCCGCGAAGCCGTGGAGCGGGCGAGAGGGGGCGCGGGGCCCACGCTCATCGAGGCGCGGACGATGCGGATGCGCGGCCACGCGATCCACGACGACGCGAAGTACGTCCCGCAGGAGATGTTCGACGAGTGGGAGAAGAAGGACCCGATCGCGACCTTCGCCGAGCGCCTCAGGAAGGCGAAGATCCTCGACGACAAGGTCGCGAAGAGGATCGACGTCGAGGTCAAGGAGGAGCTCGAGCAGCAGACGGAGGACGCGCTCGCGCAGCCGCCCGCCGACCCGGCGCACGAGATCGACGAGGTGTACGCGCCGTGAGCGAGATCACCTACCTCGAGGCGATCCGCGAGGGCATGCGCGAGGAGATGCTCCGCGACGGGAACGTCTTCTGCATCGGCGAGGACATCGGCACCTACGGCGGCGCGTTCCGCGTGACGGCAGGTTTCCTGCAGGAGTTCGGCCGCCCGCGCATCCTCGACACGCCGCTCAGCGAATCCGCGATCCTCGGCGCGTCGGTCGGCGCCGCGATCATGGGGCTCCGCCCCGTCGCCGAGATGCAGTTCGCCGACTTCGTCGCGAACGGATTCAACATGCTCGTCAACTTCGCGGCGAAGGCGCACTACCGCTGGGGCGCGAAGGTGCCGATGGTCGTGCGGCTGCCGTCGGGCGGCGGCACCCGCGGCGGCCCCTTCCACGCGACGAACCCCGAGGCGTGGTTCGCGCGCGTCCCGGGGCTCAAGGTCGTCGTGCCCGCGACCGTCCGCGACGCGAAGGGCCTCATCAAGAGCGCGATCCGCGACGACAACCCGGTCCTCTACTTCGAGCACAAGTACCTCTACCGCCGGCTCAAGGACACCCTCGAGGGCGAGGTCCTGACGCCGATCGGCAAGGCCCGCGTCGCCCGCGAGGGCCTTCACGTGAGCCTCGTCACGTACGGCAGCATGGTCTACCACGGCATGAACGTCGCCGAGGAGCTCGCCAGGGAGGGCGTCGAGGTCGAGGTGATCGACCTCCGGTCGCTCGTGCCGCTCGACGAGGAGGCGATCCTCGAGAGCGTCCGGAAGACGAGCCGCGTGGTCGTCTGCCACGAGGACACGAAGACGGGGGGCTTCGGGGGCGAGATCGCGGCGCGGATCGCCGAGAAGGCCTTCGAGCACCTCGACGCGCCGGTCCGCCGCGTCGCCGCGAAGGACACGCCGGTCCCCCACGCCCCGCAGCTCGAGGACGCGTTCGCGCCGCAGCCGGCGGACATCAAGAGGGCGATCCTCGAGACCGTTGCGTACTGACGCGATTCTCCTCTTCCTCGCCGGGGCGGCGTTCTTCCTCCCCGCGCTCGCCTCGCGCGACCTCTGGCAGCCGCTCGAGACCCGCTACGCGACGGTCGGCCGCGAGATGGCGGAGACGGGCGATTGGCTGATCCCGCGGATCAACGGCGAGCCCTACCAGGACAAGCCGCCGCTCTTCTTCTGGATCTCTGCCGCGCTGTGGAAGCTGGGCGTCGGTCCGCAGTGCGTCCGTGTCGCGAGCGCGCTCGCCGGCGCGGCCACGCTCGTCGTGATCGCGGCGATGGCGAGGCTCTGGTTCTCGCGGCGCGCCGCGTGGCTCGCGGCCGCGGTCCTCGCGACGACGCCGGAGTTCGGCTGGCTCGGCCGGTTCGGCGAGCTCGATGTGACGCTGACCCTCTTCACGACGGTTGCGGCGTACGGCTGGTTCGCGGGCGGGCGGCGCGTCGCGCTCTTCTACCTCGGGATCGGCCTCGCGGTGATGGTCAAGGGGCCGCCGGGCGTGCTCGTGCCGCTGCTCGCAGTCGTCGCGGGACGCCTCGCCGGCGTTGCCCCTTCCTCCCCCCGCGCCCCCCTCCATCCCCTCTGGGGCACGCTCGTCGCCGTGCTGCCCGCCGCGCTCTGGCTCGGTCTCGCGCTCCTCCAGGCGGGGTCCGGCTACGCGAACGAGCTGATCGGCAAGCACATGCTCGGCCGCGTGGTCGACTCGTGGCAGCACCCGCAGCCGTTCTACTTCTACGTGAACGAGGCGCTCTGGAACTTCCTGCCGTGGCTGCCGCTCGCGGTGCCGGCGGGGATCCGCGCGTGGCGGAGGCGGCGGGAGGAGCCCATGTCGGCGATGCTCCTCTTCTGGCTGCTCCTCGGGCTCGTCGCGTTCTCCGCGGTGTCCGGCAAGCGGATCGCGTACATCCTGCCGCTCGCGCCGGCGTTCGCGCTGCTCGTCGCGCGGGGCTGCGAGGCGCTGCTCGTCGAGGCGGAGCGGCCGGAGCGGCGGACGGCGACGGTCCACGTAGTGATGCACCTCGTGCTCGCGGGGACGGGGATCGCGCTCGCGCTGCTCGGCCTCGGCGTGCCGCTGCACACGCCGAAGAAGGAGTACGTCGCGGAGGCGCTGCGGCCGCTCTTCGGGCTGCCGGGCGGCGCGCTGCTCGCGGCCGCCGGGCTGCTGCTCGCGGGACTCTCGGTCGCGGGAGC